>DATARG010000034.1:0-1585 GCA_036264275.1 Candidatus Udaeobacter sp.
GTAATGCCGTATTTCGTTTCGGCTCGGGACAGGACATCAAGGACAGCACCCGCGTTATCGCCATTGCCAGCCAGGGCGGATTGGGAATGCCAGACCGCGATTATTATTTGCGCCACAACGAAAAGTCCAAGCAGCTGCGCGCCGACTACGAAAAACATGTCGCTAAAATGCTTGAACTGTCCGGCGATCCTGCCGACAAAGCAAAGGCCGAAGCTCAAACCATCATGGGAATCGAAACCACGCTGGCTAAAGCCTCCAAGACTCGCGTGGAATTGCGCGATCCAGAAAAGAATTACAATCTGATGCAGATTTCCGAAATGAAAACCGTCACGCCGGATTGGTCCTGGGAAGGCTATCTGAAAGCTGTCGGAGCTCCTCCGGTCGAACAAGTGAACATGCGCCAGCCGGAATTTTTCAAGGAAATGAATCATGAACTCGACAGTGTTTCCCTCGCCGACTGGAAAACCTATCTGCGCTGGCATGTGATCCACGAAAACGCTCCGGCTCTCCCGGAGAAATTTGTCCAAGAGAATTTTGATTTCTACGACCGCAAACTTTCCGGTACGAAAGAAATCTTGCCGCGCTGGAAGCGCTGCGTGCAGTCCACTGACCGCAACCTCGGGGAAGCGCTGGGCCAGGTTTACGTGGAGAAATATTTCCCGCCGGCGGCAAAAGCGCGAGCCAAAGAAATGGTGAACAATCTGATTGCGGCGCTGCGCGACGACATCCCGACCCTCTCGTGGATGGGGCCAGAGACGAAAAAAGAAGCGCTTGCCAAGCTCGAAGCTTTCAACGTCAAGATCGGCTACACCGATAAATGGCGCGATTATTCCAAACTAGCTATCGACCGCGGCTCTTATGACGCCAACGTGCGCCGCGCCATGACCTTTGAAACCGCGCGGCAACTCAACAAAATCGGAAAGCCGGTGGACCGCACCGAGTGGGGTATGACGCCGCCTACGGTGAATGCCTACTACAACGGAACGATGAATGAAATTGTGTTCCCCGCTGGAATTTTGCAGCCGCCTTTTTACGATCCCAAGGCCGATGACGCCGTGAATTACGGTGGCATCGGCGCCGTAATAGGTCACGAAATCAGCCATGGCTTTGACGACCAGGGTTCCAAATTTGACGGCAAAGGGAATTTGCACGAGTGGTGGACGCCGGACGATCGTAAGAATTTTACCGAGCGCGGCGATTGCGTAGTGAATCAATTCAATGGCTACGAAGTGGAGCCGGGTTTACATCAGAACGGCAAGCTCGTACTCGGCGAAAGCATTGGCGATCTGGGCGGGCTGGCCATCGCCTACGCCGCTTACGAAAAATCCATTGAGGGAAAACGCCCCAAGGATATCGACGGCTTCACGCCGGAGCAGCGATTTTTCCTGGGATGGGAGCAGGTGTGGGGCACCAATCAGCGGGCCGAAGCAGCGCGGCTGCAAACCAACACCGATCCCCACCCTCTCGCGCATTTCCGCGGCAACGGACCGGTCTCCAACATGGAAGCATTCGCCAAAGCCTTCGGGTGCAAAAAAGGCGACCCGATGGTTCGCGAACAGTCCTGCAAAATCTGGTGAGCGTTTCT
>DATARG010000035.1:0-5800 GCA_036264275.1 Candidatus Udaeobacter sp.
TAATGAATTTGGGATGCGGCAGGAAGATATCGCCGTGAAAGTCGGGCGTAGCCGCGCGTCTGTGGCCAACGCGCTGCGGCTTTTGGATTTGCATCCACAAGTTCAGATCTGGTTGGCTCAGAATTTGGTTTCAGTCGGACACGCGAAGGTGTTGCTGGCCTTGAAAGCGCCGGAAGAACAATTGCTTGCTGCGGAAACAGTTTTGCGCCGCAATGCCACGGTGCGGTCTACGGAGCGGATGGTTGCCCGCCTGCTTGGTATTGGTCGCGGACGCCGCAAATCGCGGCGCGGCAGCGCCGATCCGGGTGCTACGGCGACTGCAGTGGAGGATTTGCAAAACCGCCTGCAACAACATCTGGCCACGCACGTCACGATTCACCACAAAGAAAAGCGCGGCCGAATTGAGATCGAGTATTACGGAACGGACGATCTCCAGCGGATTCTTAGTGCCCTTGGGCTGCCAGATCAGCAGTGATGCGGTGGATGGATCGAAGTGTTGGAGTAATGGAGTAGTGAACTTGCATTCGGCACCACTTCCTCGCTTCATTACTCCATCACTCGTGATCGCACTTGCCTCAGTCACCTGTTGGAACAGCTCGCGCGCTTCAGACTCGAAAATCTGGGAGGAGTTCTCGGGAGAAAAAGCTCTGGCTCATGTCCAACACCTTGTTGACATGGGGCCGCATCCCGGCGGCTCGGAAGCAATCGAGAAGGTGAGAGATTACATTGAGCAGCAACTGCGCAAGTCCGGTTGGCAGGTAACACGACAGGCGTTCACTGACGACACGCCACGAGGCAAAATTCATTTTGTAAACCTGATTGCGCGGTTTTTGGACGATACTAACAAGGGATCCCCATCGTTCTTACTCTGCTCGCATTACGACACGAAATTATTTGATACTATCCGCTTTGTGGGAGCGAACGACGGCGGTTCCAGCACGGGGCTGCTGTTGGAGTTAGCTCGAGTGCTTGGGCAGCATGCAAGTGTCGCCAGAAACGTTGAGCTGGTGTTTTTCGATGGCGAAGAGGCATACGAAAATTTTAGCGGTACAGATGGTCTCTACGGGAGCCGCCACTTTGCCAAACAGCTCGAGAGCGATGGCGCAAAACAGTTTCGCGGAGGAATCTTGTTCGACATGGTTGGTGACCGTTCTCTAGATATTACACTTCCCGCAGATTCACCGGCCACGATGGCGCGCGACATCTTTGCCGCAGCCGAAGCACTGAAGCTGCGGGAATATTTTAGCTATCTGGATCGCGATATGATTGACGATCACGCGCCGCTGAACGCGATTGGGATTCCAACGATCGACATCATTGATTTCGATTATCCCTGGTGGCATACCGCCGATGATACGATGGACAAAATCAGCGCACAGAGCCTCCAGATCGTCGGCTCGGTTGCGGTGTATTACCTCGCGGAATTTGGGTTGAAACGGTGAAACCACGAAATTTCTAGATTGCGTGAACCCATTTTTGTCGGCAGGCTCATCGCTGAACTGTCGACCCATGAAGCGTCCCGCGTCTGCCTCCCAGCCGAAGCATACAAACATCGGTGTTGTCGGGCTTGGGATCATTGGTCGCGCAATCGCTCGACATCTTCGCCGCAAGGGATTTTCTGTCTTCGTTTGGAATCGATCCCCGCGTCCTGTTCCAAATTTTGTCGGTTCACCGGGAGAGCTGGCCAGCTTGTGCAATTACATTCAGATTTTCGTGTCTGACGATGACGCGCTACTGCAGACGGTCGAGCAGCTAAGCGAAAAGCTGACGACGCGTCACGTTATCTTTGCGCATTCCACGGTGGCTCCGGATTCGATGCGTGCAGCAGCGGACATCGTCGAGCACCGTGGAGCGCGGTTCGTCGAAGCCTGCTTCACCGGCAGCAAGGGCGCCGCCGAAAAAGGCGAGCTTGTCTACTACGTTGGCGGAACAGATGAAGCGATGCGTGAAGGCCGCCCAATTCTTGAGGCCAGCAGCAAAGAGATCATGCATATCGGGCCGGTTGGCCAGGCCAGCGCTATTAAGGTTGCAACCAACATGATAACCGCGGCAAGCATTCAGGCCTCAGCCGAGGCTCTGGCGCTCGTGCAAGCGCAGGGTTTACCGTTAGAAAAATTCGTCGAAGCCATGCGCGTCAATGCAAGTTATTCAGGCACACTGGCAATGAAGCTGCCAAAAATGCTCGAACGCGACTTCGCCCCGCATTTCTCCGTCAAACACATGTTGAAAGACATGCAGATCGCCAACCAAATAGCTTTGTCACATTATCTCGACCTCGGGGTCACCGCTGCGGCACGCAATCAGTTGTTCGAGCAAATGCAGTGGGGCCACGGCGACGACGATTATTCCTCCGTGTTACGCAAATATCTGCATGAGCCGAGTCCAGACTATTCCGAAGAGCCACAAATCCAGGAACCGCTTGAACAATCCGACGCCGAGGAGTCGATTACCGCTTCAGAAGAGGCGGAAGCGCAAAACGTCGAACCTCAAGAAGCTCCTGTCGTTGCGTCCCCGGAGCCTGTGCTCAGCTTCAGCGGAACGATGAACGCAACGGCTCCTGCCTCGACGCCGTTACGGCGTGGATTTTTCAAGCAACTGTTAAGCCGTTTTTCATCCGGAGAGGAATGACCCAGCGCTCAGAAACGGAGCGAGCGTTCCTTCTCGATCTCTCCGCGCGGACAAAGCTTCGCGTAAGCGGGGCTGACCGGTTCCGATTTCTCAACGGGCAAATTACAAACGATTTGCGGAAGGCGAGCGAAACGGCAACGATCGAAGCCTGCGTGCTCAATTCGAAAGGCAAACTGAATGCGCACATTTTTATGGCCGCTGCCGCAGAAAGCTTTTTGATCGATGCCGAGCCGGAGCTTCGCGAAATCCTGCGCGCGCGCCTGGAGCGCTACGTCATTGCCGATGACGTTCAGATCGAGGACGTCACGGACAAATTCTCGCTCTTCCACATTTTCACGGACAGGCGGCCGGCAGTTGGGTCTGGCCGGATTGTCTCTGCGCTCCGTCTTGCCGCGACGGGTTGGGATATCTGGAGCGACTCAGCACATCACGATGCCGTACTAAATGAATTGGGCTCAGCATATGTCTTTATCGATTCTGCCGCCGCGGATGTGATTCGAATTGAGCAAGGACTGCCGCGGTGGGGCCGCGAACTTACGGATGAGATTATTCCGATTGAAGCAAATCTGGAACAACGCACGATTGACTATCAAAAGGGTTGTTACATCGGCCAGGAAGTGATCTCCCGGATCAAAATGTCAGGACAAACCAATAAACGACTGTGCGGATTGATTTCGTCGAACAAGATGCCGCTCCAGGCCGGGATGAAGCTCGTTGATCCTTCAGCGTCTGGAAAGGAAGCCGGCTGGATTACGAGCGCCACGCGCAGCCAACTACGAGAAATCGCGCTAGGGTACGTAAAACGCGGCTTCAATAATCCTGCGACGAATTTGAATGCACTCTCGCCGGATGCGGCCATTCCGGTTGAAGTCGTTTCGCTTCCGTTTCTCTAAAGAATTTTCGCAACTTCCGGAATTCCTCTCGCCATTCAACGAGCCATTGGGCAACAAAATTGGACAAAAAGAAATTTTGTTTTGCCCTCGGGCTGTGAATTTATAGAATCCTCGTTGCTCTCCAGACAAACGATTAACCTTAACCCTTTTGCAGCGTCTGAACGAAGCATATCACGACCACAGTTTTCATTTTTCGGTAGTTCGTCACGGGACGAATGCGCCGTGGCGGACTCGGCGGCGGCGCAGCGTCGGCCCGGAGGCCGTCTAGCACCATGGCCAATTTCTTTCCACGCTGGACCAATTGGATACCGATCAAGATGATCGTCTGCGCGGTCGTGCTCGCATGTGGCCTAACCGCGGCGACGTGGTACTACGCAACGCCGAAGTACACGAAGGTCGGATACCAGCCGATCCAACCGGTGCCGTTTCCGCACGATATCCACGTGACTCAACTGGGGATGGATTGCCGGTATTGTCACAGCTTCGTGGAAGTGGCCGCGCAATCGAACGTACCTAACACGGCCACATGCATGAACTGCCACACGCAGGTCGCTAAAGATAATCCCAAGCTGCAACCCGTGCAGGAGAGCTGGAAAAGCGGTCAGCCCGTCGAATGGGTATGGCTCTATCGTACCGTCGATTATGTTTATTACAACCACTCGGCGCACGTGAACCGGGGTATCAGCTGTTTCAGTTGTCACGGCCCCGTCAATCATATGTCGGTGGTGCACATCGCCCAACCGCACAGCATGGCTTGGTGTCTGGATTGCCATCGGCACCCTGAGAATTATCTGCGGCCGGATGATCAGGTTTTTAATCTCGATTGGAAACCTGAGGACGTTAAGCCGGCTGAGTTTGTCACGAAGTACGGTCAGCCTAGCGACACGCGCGAAGATTTTTCGAAGAAGAAGCAGCTCACCCAATCCGAGATCGGCCTGACGTTGAAAGAGCGCTGGAAGATTACTCCACCCACCAATTGCCAGGGGTGCCACCGATGACCACCAGGCGAAGCCCATGAAACGCATTTTCCATCATCCGCCCGAGCCATCCAACGGCACAAAATATTGGCGTAGCATCGGCGAGCTAAGCGATACGCCCGAGTTTCGGCAGTGGCTGGAACGCGAATTTCCCGCAGGCGCTGCTGAACTTAACGGCGACGAGTGGTCGCGGCGCGATTTTGTGAAATTGATGGGCGCCTCAATGGCGCTCGCAGGGGTGGGCCTAACGAGTTGTCGTCGCCCCGAATTGCATCTCGTCCCGTTCACGAAAAATGTGGAGTGGACGATTCCCGGAAAATTTCTGTATTACGCGACCGCAATGCCGAGGCGTGGCGGCGGCATTCCGCTGATCGCGACGACCGTGGATGGACGGCCGATTAAGCTTGAAGGGAATCCACTGCACCCGGCGAGTGGAGGTGGCACGGATACATTCGTTCAAGCGTCGATTCTCGATCTTTACGATCCGACCCGTTCGAAGCGTTTTGTCCAGAAAGGGAAAGCGAGTACGCGCGCAGAACTCGAGAAATTCCTCGGAGAATTTGGCAAAACCATCGTGAATGAAGGGGATGGTGGTCTGGCATTTCTGGTCGAGGAGACGAATTCGCCGACGCGAGAGCGCCTGCGCAACGAATTAGAGAAAAAATTCCCGGGAATGCGTTGGTGCGTGTACGAACCGCGCCTTAGTCAGGAAGCGAGCGCGGCGATGCAAACAGCTTTCGGCCCGAACGCGCGTGTTTTGCCGAAACTAGATCGTGCCGATGTGATTCTTGCGCTCGACAGCGATTTTCTCGATTGCGGGCAAGGCGATCTAGAAACAGCGCGAAGTTTTACTTCGCGTCGCCGGGTGAGCGCGCCGAAGGACAGCATGAACCGGCTGTACGTGGTCGAACATCGTTTCACTCTGACAGGCGCGATGGCGGATCATCGCCTCCGTTGTGCAGCTAGTCAGATTCCCGCGTTCACCTATGCGCTCGCGGCGAAAATTCTGGCGGGAACGAATGATTCCGGTCTGGGTTCTTTGCTTGGAAATTTCCAAGGCGGGTCAAACACGTTCGACCAGCAATGGATTGATGGCGTTGCCGCTGATTTGATGGCAAAACCGGGAGCAAGCCTGGTACTCGCTGGCCCGACACAGCCGGTTGCAGTGCAGATGCTTGTCTATGCAATCAATGCTGCGCTGAAAAATGTCGGTCAAACGCTCATTGTGCGCCAGATTCCGCGCAATCCGAAGACGATCGATATCGCGCAGCTCGCGACAGACATAAACGAAGGCCGCGTCAA
>DATARG010000112.1:0-9258 GCA_036264275.1 Candidatus Udaeobacter sp.
GTAATCGGCAGCGAAAGTGTCCAGCACTTTCTTATCCCAAACCCAGTTCTGCAGCATCTGCGATGGCGCTTCGACAAAGTCGCCCGGGACATGCGTTCCAGCGAAGCGGCCATACTTGGCGCGAGTGACAATGGAATGCAACGCATGCCCAAACTCATGGAATAGGGTCTCGACGTCCTGATGCGTCATTAACGATGGCGCATCGCCGGTCGCCGGCGGGAAATTGCAGAGCAACGCAACAGTCGGCCGCTGGTATTTTCCGTTCGGCAAAAGCTTGCCGCTGATAATGTCGAATTGCGCGAAGTGATTGAATTTTCCCTCGCGCGGGAACATATCGAGATAAAACATCCCGAGCGGCTCGCCCGTTGTTGAATCGGTGACCAGATATAACTGGAGATCGTCAATCCACTTGTAGGGCGCGACGATCTTTTCGAACTTCAAACCGAAGATGCCCTGATAAATGTTGAACATTCCGTCGAGAACTTTTTGGAACGGGAAATAGGCGCGTAACGCTTCCTTATCGACAGTGTATTTTTGCTTGTTCAGCTGGTTACTGTAGTAGCGCCAGTCCCAGACCATGATTTTGGCGTTAGGATCATTCGTATCGGCGGCCTTCAACTTTTGCAGTTCCGCAACTTCACTGTCGAATTTTGGCTGGATGCCCGTGACTAGGTCGTTGATGTACTTCTCAGCATTCACACCGGTCTTGGCCATTTTGACTTCCGTTTGGTAATCGTCCCATGACTTGTAACCGAGGCGCAGGGCGATCTCGTTTCGGAGGGCCAGCATTTGGTTTAGGAGAGGAACATTTTTGTCTTTCGCGAGCGTTTCGCGAACAATGTACAGCTGCTTCCGCGTCGCCTCCTTTTTGGCGTTTTCCTGCACGGTGTTGAACTGCCAGGTGACATTTGCCATCACGGTATAAACGTCGTCGCTGGTCTTGATGCCGGGCGAAGCGAAAAAGCTTTCCGGAAGCCCGTCGAGATCTGCTTTGCTGAACATGACGGGCGCGTCGGACTTAACGATATTGGTGTCGAAATCCGTTCCTAGTTTCGACAGCTCCTTGCGCAGTTCCTCAACCTCTTTGCGTTGGTCAGGAGGCAAGTCCAAACCGGCGCGGCGATAATCGCGTAGCGTTTCCTTTAACAGCTTTTCGTCTTCGCCGCTGAGCTTTGGATGAGTATCTGCGAATGCCTTGATTGCCTTGTAAACGTCCTCGCGATAATCAACACCGACCGCCCAATCCTGGAACGCTTTCACCGCGTTCTCAGCGGCAGTGCGCATGGCGGGATTCGTATTGGTTTCCTTAATGATTGTGGCCATGTTCGCCGCGAGACTTGCCTCGTAAGTGACGTCGTCCAGCGCGACCACAGTGCTCTTGAAAGTCACCTTGCTCAGGTCTTGTGTCCCGATCTGATCCAACGCGGTGTTCGCCTTCGCAATCGCGTTTTTCATTGAAGTTTCGACCGCTTCCGGTGTTTTCTCCCAATCGGGAATCGTCAACACCGCGTTGGCCTTTGCCGCGGCGGCGCGAAAATCATCGACTGTTTTCATTTCGGTTGCGGAAACAATTAAGCCCGAAACGAGAAGAACAAGCGGAACGTGAACGAACGCGGCTTTACTGGAATAGTTCGACATGGGAAAAGAGCAAAATAGGCCAAAGATTTACACAGATTTTCACTAATGGCAGAAGGAATTTTGATGAATCTGTGTTTCAACTGTGTTCATCTTTGGTGAAAGCCGCGACTCTGCGAGAACGCCTAAAACATGATCCATAAATTTTTCGTTGCCTTTATTCCGATTTTTGTCGCGATAGATGCTGTTGGGTTGGTGGCGATGTTTATGGGTCTGGCTGGAAACGCTCCACGCGAACAACGCCAGCGGGAGGGGTTCATCGCCATCTTCACCGCCCTCTGCGTTTCAATTGGGTTTATATTTCTCGGAAAAATTATTTTTACCGCTCTCGGCATCACCGTGGCCGACTTTCAGGTCGCAGGTGGCCTGATTTTGCTTGGATTGGCCGGGCGTGAGTTGCTTAACGTCGCTCCGGCGAGCCGCGAAGCCACCGACGACTTCGGAGTTGTCCCGCTCGGGATGCCTTTGATAGCAGGGCCTGCGCTGCTGACAGCACTGTTGATCCAAGTCGATACGGTGGGTTTGGTGTTTACCGTCGCGGCGCTTCTAGTCAATCTCGCGCTGGTCGTGATCGCGTTCTGGAATGCCGATTTCGTCGCGCGTTGGATGGGCAGACAAGGGTTACGCGGGGTATCGAAAATAGTGGCTTTGCTCCTGGCCGCGATCGCCGTCAGTCTGATCCGCCGCGGCTGGCATGGCGCATAAGTGTTGCGAAGGACCCAGCCGGTGCGCATTTTGCGCGTAGACCATCTGACCAACGTCTTTCAATTTCGCCGTAAACAAACCGCGTTACACGGCTGTCTCGGAAGGCGCGCCGCCGGTGATATGACGTCGCGTTGAAGGCCAGAATTCCTTGAGCTCCGCACTTTTATCGCCGTGCTGATATCTCCAATTCAGCTCAGTTTCGATAGCCTTGATTTCGTCTTGCTGTGGCAAAGCTATTCCATTGTAGATGTAGGCAGGGACCTCATTGCGCGATCTCGTGAACGGGACCTGTGCGTAGAGATCAAGGCGGCGCTGTTGCAATTGGGCCGTGCTCCAATCCTTGTAGGCCGGACTACGATGGCCCCATACGTCCGCCGTATAAGCATACCGGGCATACGGATAGCTGCCTGTCACTGCCGGACCTGGTGAAGGCGCGGGTTGGTTCGCGCAACCAATTAACCCAACCGCAAATGCTGCTAAGAATAATCGTCTCATATTGCTTGCTCCCTCGATTTGATTTAGACGCCCACTTGTGACTATTAAACCACACAAATCCAACGTAGTCGCAGGTTTATTTTGCTGTTCGAGACCGATACGCTACAGTCCTCTACGCAGGTCCAAATAACCACCGGAGGCCGATTCACAGTACATAGTACAAACGGCCGGCTCATTGACACTCTGAGGGCCTCTCGGTAAAATCCTCTCTTTTATGAGATTTCCTCTTCCGCTCACAGCGAAAATCGCTGCCTACGTGATTGGGCACAAGCTGCGAGGCACAAAGAAATTTGCCACCGTACTTCAGCTCGAGCCGTTGCATACGTGCAATCTTACGTGCACTGGTTGCGGACGGATTCGCGAATACTCTACATCACTCAAGGACATCATGAGCCTTGAGGACTGCCTGGCGGCAGCTCAAGAGTGCAACGCGCCAATGGTTTCCATCTGCGGCGGTGAGCCGCTTGTTTATCCGCACATCGAAGCATTGGTCGAAGGATTGCTGGCACAAGGACGGATCGTTTACATCTGTACCAACGCTGTATTCATGCGCAAAAAGATGCGCGAATGGCTGGCGAAGGAATTAAGTAACGCTCAAAACGGCAGCAGCAAAGAAATCGAGGAGAAAATTAAAGTCCTCCTCAAAAGCGGATTGATTTCCGAAAAAGACGCCGCTGAAATCCGTAAGGGGCCCAAAGACCCGGAGAAGCCGACAATCGCGCCGAGCAAATGGATGTATTGGAATGTGCACCTTGACGGGTTGGAACGAACACACGATCTGATCGTCGAGCGCGAAGGCGTTTTCAAAGAGTGCATTCTGGCAATCAAAATGGCGAAGTTGCTTGGGTACCAGGTCGCTACCAACACGACGATCTACAAAGAGACTGATATGCAGGAGATCGAACGAATGTTCGATTACCTCTCAGATCTAGGCGTTGATGGACACACCATCACTCCCGGTTACGACTACGACGCTGCCAAGCGCGACATGATCGAACGGCTAAATTTGCGGCCAGCGGATTTCTTCCTCACCCGCGCCATGACAGTTCAGAAATTCCAAAAGATCGAGAACTGGATGAACCAGTACACGTTTTTCGGAACCCCTGTCTATTTTGAATTTCTAGCCGGTAAAAGGGATTTGACCTGTTCGGCCTGGGCGATTCCTACGCGAAACATCCGTGGCTGGAAGGCTCCGTGCTACTTGATGACCGACGGCCATTTCGCAACGTACACGGAGCTGCTGGAACAGACTGACTGGAATCGTTACGGGGTTGTTAACGGGGTCGCGCGCGACAGCCGATGCGAAAATTGCATGGTGCATTGCGGCTATGAGCCGACTGCGACGCTGGGCTTGCAAGCTGAGCGTGGCGACACTTGGAAAACGATCAGGTTCAACTTCGGTCCGAAGCCGAAACCTACTGGACGTGGCAGTGAAGTGCTCGCCTATAACGGTGTCAGCTCGGGGAATGGTCATCTCACCGGCAAGCGTGCTGAGCCAGCTGCGAAGGCCTCCTGAACGATCGAGATGGCGTCTAACAAATTGATAGTCTTACCAAGTTCGCCCGAAACCTCGGAGTCTTACTCGGCGGCGGACGAGGAAATCGGGCGGGCGATTTCGCTCGCTCAGGAAAATCTTTTGCGGCAGCAAAAACCTGATGGGCATTGGTGCGGCGAACTGATGGTGGATAGCACGCTGTGCTCCGACTACGTCGTGTTTATGCACTGGTGCGGCGAAGTGGACGCGCAACGGCAGCGGCGTTGCGTCCGTCACATTCTTAAGCGCCAACTGCCCGATGGCGGCTGGAACATTTATCACGGTGGCCCGAGCGAAATTAATGCGTCCGTGAAAGCGTATTTTGCCCTGAAGCTTGCCGGTTGTTCTGTGGATGCGCCTTTCATGCATGAAGCGCGTGCGACCATCATGCGCCTTGGCGGGATTCCGCAGATGAACACATTCAGCAAGCTTTACCTCGCGTTGCTTGGTGTGTTTCCGTGGAAATATTTGCCGGCGATTCCGGTAGAAATGGTGCTCCTGCCGAGCTGGGCTCCTTTTCACATTTATAAAATGTCGTCGTGGAGTCGGGCGATGCTCATTCCGCTGTCCATCATCAATCATTTTAAGCCCACGCGGATTTTGCACGGCGAAAAGCAACTGCACGAGCTGTATCCCCTCGGCACAGAGCAGGCGGATTTGCGCCTGCCGCGCAGCGAGAAATTCTGGACCTGGCGCAATTTCTTCCTCCGTCTTGACGATACCCTGAAATTTCTGCAGCCACTTCGTATCGGCTTGCTACGGCAGCGGGCTTTGGAGGTAGCGGAGCGCTGGATGCTCGAGCGCATCCGAGAGGGGAGCGACGGCCTCGCGGCGGTTTATCCCGCGATGCTGAACAGCATGATTGCTCTACGCGCGCTCGGCTATTCAAAAACAAATCCAGTCTACGCGAAGGCTGAAAAAGATTTCGCCTGTTTGTTCGTTGAGGATCCGGACGATTTCAGAATTCAACCGTGTCTCTCGCCCGTTTGGGATACAGCCATCACGATCATTTCGCTCGCAGACTCAGGTCTTTCACCACAACATTCCGCACTGCGAAAAGCCGCCGAATGGCTGATCAACAAGGAAGTGCGAATCCGTGGCGATTGGGCGGTCAACAATTCGTATCCCGAAGCCAGCGGCTGGGCGTTCGAGTACAACAACGTCCATTATGCCGATACTGATGACACTGCGATGGTGTTAATGGCACTGAGGCTTGTTCAACCGGAGGACTCACAGTCACTCAACGATTTGTTTCGTCGCGCGCTTGGATGGCAGCTCAGTTTCCAATGTCGCGATGGCGGCTGGGCGGCGTTCGACAAGGACGTGACAACTCCGTGGTTGGAAGATATGCCGTTTGCGGATCACAATGCGATTCTCGATCCCACCTGTAGTGATTTAACCGCGCGCACGCTCGAGTTGCTCGGCTACATCGGGTTTGATCGCAATGCGGAATGCGTTCGCGACGCGATCAAATATTTAGTCGCCACTCAAGGTGACGACGGTTCGTGGTATGGACGCTGGGGAGTGAATTACATCTATGGAACCTGGCAGGTGCTGCGAGGTTTGCGGGCAATCAGCGAAGATATGACTCAGGACTGGATTTTGCGCGGACGCGATTGGCTTGAGAGCTGCCAAAATAACGACGGAGGCTGGGGTGAGACCTGTGGCACCTACGAAAATCCATCGACCAAAGGCATTGGCTCAAGCACTGCGTCGCAAACCGCCTGGGCGATTATGGGCATCTGTGCCTGCGGCGACCTGGATCGGCCGAGCGTTCAACGTGGCTTGCGCTACCTTCTTCGCTCCCAAAAGCCCGATGGCTCGTGGGATGAAGATGAAATCACCGGTACCGGTTTCCCGCGCACGTTCTATTTGAAGTACGACATGTATCGGCAGAATTTCCCACTCTTAGCTCTCGCGACATATGTGAATCATTGCAGCGGAGCGGGGTATCACGCAGGGTTTTATCGCTGCGACCAGTAGACAGCGATCCGCCTCGTGTTCAGGCGGAAAAATAAAACCTGTCGTTTCACGTGATTCGATCTAAGAGTAACGATTATGGCTTACGAACTACCTAAACTACCCTATGCGTATGATGCGTTGGAGCCGCACATCGATGCGCGCACAATGGAAATTCACTACACCAAACATCACCAGGCTTACGTCGATAACCTGAACAAGGCCATCAAGGGCTCTGACCTGGAGAAGAAAACTGTCGAAGACCTGATCAGTGATCTCAACGCCGTGCCGGAAAATATTCGCACAGTTGTACGCAACAATGGCGGCGGTCACGCGAATCACTCCTTCTTTTGGACAATCATGGGGCCAAACGCCGGAGGTGAACCTAAAGGCACACTTGCCGACGACATCAAATCCGCTTTCGGTAGCTTCGATCAGTTTAAAGAAAAACTCAGTACTGCGGGGGTGGGTCGGTTCGGGAGCGGATGGGCATGGCTAATCAAGACCAAAAATGGAGGCCTCGAAATAATCTCCACGCCAAATCAAGACAGTCCTCTGATGGACGGCAATACGCCGATTCTCGGTATTGATGTGTGGGAGCACGCGTACTACTTGAAGTGTCAAAACCGCCGGGCCGATTACCTAAAGGCATGGTGGAATGTGGTTAACTGGGACGCGATCGCCAAGAACTACTAAGCAGAGCAAGTGTTGTAGGGGCGCTTGTGCCAGACGCCTATCTTTTTACGTTCGGCGTTTGAGACAAACGCCGCTACAACATGGCGTATTTAAACGAGAATTATCTAAAACTTCAGGCGGGCTATCTCTTTCCAGAGGTGGCGCGGCGCGTACGCGAGTTCTGCGAAACTCATCCTGAAGGTGCCAGACGATTGATCCGCTGCGGGATCGGCGACGTTACCGAGGCGCTTCCGCCAGCAGCAATTGAAGCAATGAAAAGCGCGGTCGATGAACTGGCACACCGTGAAAGTTTTCGCGGCTACGGCCCGGAACATGGTTACGACTTTCTTAGATCGACCATTGCGCAATGCGACTACCGCGACCGCAATATCGACATTGCTGACGACGAAATCTTTGTGTCTGACGGATCAAAAAATGATTGCGGTTACGTTCTCGATATTCTCGGCGCTCAAAATAAGGTCGCAGTTCCTGACCCAGTTTATCCGGTGTACGTGGACACAAACGTAATGGCGGGCCACACGGGCCCGTCACGGAAGGATGGCAGCTACGAAGGCATTTATTATTTGCCGTGCACGGCGGAGAACAATTTCGTGCCGGAACCACCAAGGGAACATGTCGATCTCGTCTATCTTTGTTTTCCAAACAATCCGACTGGTGCAGTCGCATCACGTGCACAGCTCGTGCGTTGGGTCGATTACGCGCACGAACACGACGCGCTTTTGCTCTTCGATGCCGCATATGAGGCGTACATTTCCGATCCTGAAATACCGCATTCTATTTTCGAGATTCCGGGTGCGGTTGAGCGCGCGATTGAGTTACGCAGTTTTTCCAAAAACGGTGGTTTCACCGGTGTGCGCTGTGGATTTACGGTGATGCCGAAATCGGTGCTCGCGCGAACGGTCGATGGTCGCCGGCTTTCGCTGCACCCGCTTTGGCAGCGTCGTTGGAGCACTAAATCAAACAGCGTTGCATACCCGGTTCAACGTGGTGCTGAAGCGTTGTATTCCACCGAGGGCCGCAAACAAGTTATTGAACTCATCGATCATTATATGGGAAATGCGAAAGTCCTTCGCAACGCTGCGGGTGATGCTGGCCTCGAAGCTTTCGGAGGAGTGAACGCGCCTTATATCTGGGTGAGAACACCGGACGGCCTGACAAGCTGGCAACTGTTCGACCGAATGTTGCGCGAGCTGAATGTTGTGATCACGCCGGGAGCGGGTTTCGGCGCACAAGGTGAAGGTCACTTTCGCATCTCGGCGTTCAATAGTAGGAAAAACGCCGCGGAAGTCGCGCGGCGTTTGGAGACTCTGCGAAGCTCGTGACACATACAATTTCGCCTGCGAACCGAATTAGCACTCGCAGGATTGCCTGCATTATACCAGTCGCTTAGAGTGCGCGAAGTTTTTCGGGGACATCTGGCGTGCCGGAACGAAAACAAAATCTGCAACAGCTTTATCGCTTTTGTTTCATGATGCTCGGCGACTCGCGCAAAGCGCAGGATGTTTTTCATGCGACGTTGCGTGAAGCTGCGGTGCAGGCTGCGCGCGGGGAACTGCCCGGCGAATCGTTCTGGCTATTCCGTGCCGCTCGGTGGCGTTGCTTGGAAGCGACCAAAAGCGATTTGCAGCAGGAATCGGTTGAGATGCATGAGCGTGATGTTGCTACGGGAGCTGAATCACAAATTCAGCGTCTCGATCCAATGCAGCTCGCGATTTGGATTTCGGCTGCGCCCGATCCGCAGCGAAGCGCACTGGCATTATTTTATCTCGACGAGTTCGACTACCAGGAAATCCTCGACATCGCTGAACTGAAGCTAAGCGAGCTTTCGCGCTGCCTTGCTACAGGCCGCCGACAGTTGCAGGCGTGGCTTGATTCGAAATTTCCTCAACCGAACCAGGTATGAAGTTATTGTCGTCGATGCGCCGGCAACGCGCTCTTTTGAATTGTGCTCCGATCAGCGCGCGTCAGTTGGCCGAACGTGCCATGCGTTCGGCTATATCTGGTGCAGACGGCTCCGCCGAATTTGTCGATCAGCAGAATTTCGATCGCGCAGTCGCGCGTGTGGTTCGTCTTATTTCCATTCCGTCGGAGTCTGCCGAGTGGTTCTCGGAAAAAGACCTGATCCCGACTTCGAAGCGGACTTGGAAAAGCACGTTACGCAACCCCGCCGTGCTGGCGATCAGCATCGCGGTTGCGGTGATCGCAGGAGTGTTCGTGTTCAATTTTGTTAGCCA
>DATARG010000147.1:0-6956 GCA_036264275.1 Candidatus Udaeobacter sp.
CGAACTTGCAAATGCTATCGGTCCGATTGTTCGCAAACATTTGCTTTCTAGAGAGCAAACGGCCGTCCTGTTACAGAAGGCGGGTGTCGCCAGAGCGCAGAACGTCGCGCAGATCGCTTTCAGTCACCTGCCGGCAATCGCGTCTTCGAAATAGTAAAAGAATGAATTGATATGCCAACCTACATTTACGAAACCACAGACACTACCAAACCAAGACGCGAGTTTTTCGCTAAACAAAGCGTTCACGACGATCCGCTTCAGGCCGACCCGGAAACGGGCGAACCGGCCCGACGCATCATTTCTGCCGGCTATAACAGAGTCGTCCCGGGTGGTTCGAAAGGTTCGTCAGTCGGGTCGGGAGACTGATTTCGTAACGAAGGAAAACGAAGACTTGGAACTCTGCTTGCGAGCGCGGTCGCATCTTGCCTTAAAGCGAAACAACGGCAACGTCTAAATGTTTAACCTTCAGGCTGTCGCGGACGTGCTCGTTGAATCGTCATATCGTTAGATCGGAAGCGATGACAACATCTAGATTGATGGAATGTGCGAGCGGAGCGATATCGGGCGATAGTGCTTAATTATGCCATTCCGCGCACTCAATCTTTCGCCCCAAATTGTGCAGGCCGTGCGCGACGCCGGTTACACGGAGCCGACTCCGATTCAGGTCGCGGCGATCCCGCTTATTTCCGCGGGGCATGATATCATCGGCATTGCGCAGACGGGCACGGGCAAGACAGCCGCTTTCGTTCTTCCGATTCTAATGAAGCTCGCAGAATCGAAACAGGCAGTGACGCAGACCTACAACGCAGCTCGCAATCGCCAGTCCGGCTCAGACCGCGGACCGCGCGCGCTCGTGGTCGCGCCGACTCGTGAGCTGGTGGTACAAATCGCGGAGAACGTGCGCGCTTACGCGAAACATATTCCATTGCGCATGGCCACGGTTTTCGGCGGCGTGAGCGAACGTCCGCAGATCGAGGCATTGCGTTCCGGTGTCGACCTGGTCGTGGCGACGCCGGGACGGTTGATCGATTTGATGGAGCAGCGAGCAGCCAATCTTTCCGGCATCGAGTTTCTCGTGCTCGACGAGGCCGATCGGATGTTGGACATGGGTTTTCTTCCGTCGATTCGCCGGATCGTGAAAGCATTGCCGCAAAAACGGCAGACGCTCATGTTCTCTGCCTCACTTTCGCGCGAAATCGAGGAGTTAACCCACCAATTCCAACGGTCGCCCAGGATTGTACAGATTGGCCGGCGCGCGAACCCGGTCGAAGCGATCACGCAATTAGCTTATGAGGTTCCTCCGCATTTGAAGTCCGCGCTGCTGCTTCACTTGTTAGGCGATCAAAAATTTGACACGGTTTTGGTTTTTACCCGGACCAAGCGCGGCGCCGACAAGATCGCTCGCCGTCTGGAAAGCAGCGGAGTTAAGACGGGCACCATCCATTCCAATCGCTCGCAGAACCAGCGACTCCGTGCATTGAAGGATTTTAAATCGGGCGCGGTCCGTGTCCTCGTCGCCACCGACATCGCCGCGCGCGGCATCGATGTGGATGGTATCTCGCATGTGGTGAATTACGATTTCCCGATGCACTCAGAGGATTATGTCCATCGCATCGGACGCACCGGGCGCGCACATGCCATCGGTGATGCGATCAGTTTCATTACGCCGGAAGATCAGGGGCCGCTGCGTTCGCTGGAGCGTTTCATTGGGCGCGGCATCGTACGGAAAAAGGCGGAAGGTTTCGATTACAATCAGGCTGCGCCGCCACGCGACGAGCAGAGGCCGGGAGCACGAGTCCCGCAACGAAAGAACGAGCCGCGGCGACCAGGAAATTCTTCGCGTGGAAGCAACGATGCCCCGCACGGTCAGGTCGGGTGGCGGTTTCGGAATGCTTCATCGAACAACCGTCCGCCGCGCAGATCTTATCGAAGGCACCGTTGATTCATTCGTCAGAAATCGGGATCGTATTTAAACATTTAACATTCACCAGCAGCGAGCGGTTGACAGTCGTTAGGTGAGAGTTGAGAGGGATTCGGGAGGTCAGAGGGCGGTCCGGGCAACGAGCGAGTTTCAATTCAAAGCGAATGCACTAACCGAAAGAAATCAAACAGCATGTCTAAGCCTGGTTGGATCCGAAAGGCGGGGCGCTTTCTACTCAACACGTGCCACCAACTGAGGCCTTGCGGATTCGGTATCGCGCTGGCAGTGCTCGCTTTCTTTATCTTTGTCTGCTTCGATCAAGGTGCAGAAGTCCTAAGAGCTCTAGGCGAGCGGCGTCTTAATCAACAAGATCTAACCGGCGCCACCGGGGTGGGTCGACTAATGGCATTCGGTGCAGGCACGCTTCTTTGGTGCCTGGCAAGCTGGTACACGGCGAGAGTTTTGTTGTACGTGAACCTACCCTCAACTCAGGACTTATACGTCGAAGCCGATGACAACTGGTCTGCTGGACATCTCTGGCTAGCTCGGAACGTGCCCCGGATTCTGGGCGCCGCTCCGCTAGCGATCATCGGATACAGCATGCTGCACGCGGCCCGCACTTATGAGGTTGATCCGCCGATTCTCTTGCGTGTACTCGGTGTCTGCGCTTTGGGGGGGAGCGTTGCGCTTTGGTGGGCGTTATCCAAGCGACGTGAAATCATCGAAGGCAACGCGAAAAATATCGCGGAACAGCAGCCGTCGAAAATGCCGGCCGCGCCGGAAGAGGTCAAGCCGTTAGACCTGCGGGCCATGGCGTTTGATCAGAACTTCCTCCGAAACATTCCCGACAAACAGCGCGAACAACTCAGAGCTTTGCGGGTCCTGCCAATAACAGAGTTGAAATCAGCGCATTACGTACTGTTGGGTGCTGGCATAGCTTCCGTTCTCCTGTTACTGGCGTTCACATTTTATCCGATTCACATAGCGGGTGCCATAGGCACGGGCGCAGTTCTAGCGTTAGCCGGCGCGTCGTGGGTGCTATGGGGAAGTGCATTGGTCTACTGGGGAGCGCGCAAGCGAATTCCGGTACTGACGCTGCTTCTGCTGCTGGCAGTGGTTTCGAGTATTTGGAATGATAATCATAATATCCGTGTGCTTGATTCCGGTGGCAGCAGTGACCGGGACAACCTCGAAGCGGCGCTCTCAAAATGGCACGATCAAATCTTCAAAAAGTACAGTGATCGCCCGCGGCATCCGCTCTTCATCGTCACCGCTGAAGGCGGTGGTATTCGCGCGGCTTACTGGACGTCGATAGTTCTGGGATCAATTCAAGACAAGGATCCGTCATTTGCCGACCATGTTTTCGCCATAAGCGGAGTTTCTGGTGGCAGCGTTGGAGCTGCGGTGTTCAGCGCGTTGCTCACGGATGAAAATGCTCGCGGGGAGATTGTTCAGCGATCTGAAGAAATCCTTGGCCAGGACTTCTTGTCATCCGCAATCGCAGCGATGCTATATCCCGATTTTGCTCAGCGCTTTTGGCCTGTCCCGATCCAGTTTCTTGATCGCGGACATTGGTTGGAAAAGAGCTGGGAACAAGCGTGGCGTGTGACCGCGCGAAAGCATGGGCACGATGACAATCGCTTTGCCGAAGGCTTTCGTTCGTTGTGGAAGCAGGGCAACCCGTATGTGCCTGCCCTGCTTTTGAATGCGACTTCGGTCGAAAGAGGTAATCGAATCATCACTTCTAACATTCGGATCAACCCTGACGAGTTCCTCGCGAGCGACGATTTGATGAACAAGATCGCTCCGGCGACCGATCTTCCGTTGAGCACCGCAGCGCATCTAAGCGCGCGTTTTACGTACGTCAGTCCGGCCGCTCGATTTGTATCCGATAACAGTCACGCAGTTGATGGTGGTTACTTCGAGAATTCCGGCGCTACAACGGGAGTGGATATCTTGCGAAAGATTAGTTTGCTGCAAAAGGATCCTAACAAGCAGGCCATCTTCGCGGATGTGTCTCCGAAGGTAATCATGATCAGCAATAGTCCTGTTGGAACGGCGTTCTGGAAGCAACAGTGTCCGGATCAGAACAACAAAGAAAAGGAAAACCGCACAATCGAACGCGAGCTTAGCCATCATAAACCAACGAGCTTGCTGGAGGACGCGCTGGCACCCGCTTACGCCCTACTGAACACGCGCGACGCGCGCGGAGTGTACGCTCAACGCGCAATCGGCTATGTGAACAATGGATTTAGCGCTGACCCGAAGAAACAAGTGTATTTCTTCTCGCTCGCCCAAACGACCGTACCGCTGCCCCTTGGCTGGATGTTATCCAACCGCGCAGCCGATGCGATTCAACTCGAGCTGTTTGATCAAAGAGATACGGGCAGCAGCCGCGAGCGAATCACCGATTGCTACGGCCAAAATCTGACTTGGAATACTGAAGAGCGTGACCTGATTCTCGGCGCGCTCCAGGGAAAGGTAGACTGACAGTGGCGAAATCGGTCTTTTCAGCCCACCGTCAGAGTTTAGTGGTGATTTCCTTTTTATGAAGACGGGTTCTACCGTATAATTTGTTTTTCAATCTAAAGGAGGAAGCAAATGCCTGAACAAGAATCCAATGAAATCTCCCGCGAACGTCTCGCGGAGCTGTTGAACGAAGATTTGTCCCGCGAATATCAAGCTATCATTGCGTATGTCGTCTATTCGCAAGTGCTCAAGGGCGCCGAATACATGGATATCGCTGCTCAGCTCGAAATCCATGCCAAGCAAGAGCTCGATCATGCCTTGACCCTCTCGCGGCAGATCGATTATCTCGGCAAAATGCCGGTGGTTAATCCGAAGCCGGTCCGCACATCAAAAAACGCGAAAGACATGCTTCGCTACGATCTCGATAATGAAAATGAAACCATTCGTAATTACCGCGATCGCATCCCGCAGTGTGAAGCGCTTGGAGAATATGCGATGGCAGAGCAGATTCGTGAGATTCTGGTGCAGGAGCAGGATCATCAAATTGATTTAGCCACTGCGCTCGGTGAAGAAGTTCCAAACGTCAACGCTGGGCCTAAGGGACGTGCTTTCCGCAAACGTCGTTAGCGCTGCTAAGCCAGCATTCAGAGCTTCCGGGCGACGATTACCAACCACAGACTGGCATCATGTTGATTTGAGCCAGTAGTTGAGCGTGGTAGTTCGCACAGGTTTTCAATTACAAATCCTGATTCGTTCAGCTGCGAACTCATCGCAGTCAGGCTCCAATGCGTATCAACGATGTGAAGCTCGCGCTTTTCATCGTAGATCGTGACATTAAACAATGTGCCCTCGTTAAAATAATCGCGATTGTCGAAGTCCGTGGAATAGTTCGAAAATTTACATTCCCGAAAGCATGGATGCGTTACCGATGCGATCAGGGCGCCTTTCGAGTGAAGCAGTCTGGCGATCTCCGACAACGTTTCCAGGCAGGCTTGGTGACTCGTTAGGCACATCCAGACTCCATTAAAGGTTACGACATCAAATGTTCCGGGCGGAATTTCCTGTGTCCTTTCAGCAACGTGGATTTGTTTCAAATCCGCACATACAGACCGCGCGAGAGATGTCATCCTTGGCGCGGGGTCGTAGGTAACTATTTGTTGTAACGGGAGGCTCTCCGCACACCGCACGGCGAACTTTCCGTCGCCGCCGCCGTAATCTAACAATCGTTTCGGCTGAAGCCTCGTTAGTTTCTCTCGAACCAAAGTAAGGACAGCGCGTCCTTCCGGATCGGCTATTTCAGAATACGCGTCTGCAATCGCGTTCCAGTCAGTTATTTTCATTCAGGCGATATGACGTGCAAAATAGTTGATGATCGCTGTTCACTCCAACAGCTTCAACTGGCCGGGCATGAACGAAGTGAAATTAAGAAGGAAAAGGGGACACGTTTGTGAAAGTAACCAGCTTTCGTGTCGTAGTCGCGAAAACACTTCGAAAATGTTCGCTAGGTACGCTGGGTAAGAAGTAAAAATTAAGAAGTAAGGAGTTCTAATCGGAACTATTTTTACGGGTTGCGGCAAAGATGACTTGAAAGCGCTAATCCTCGTTTCTGTGCTCTTTCTCTTCAACTGCGTTATGTTGCGTGCCGAGGAATCGGCGGTTCGATCAAACTCGGATATTCTGAAAGGCTACGAAATAGGAGCGAAGAGCGTGTCGCCTAACGGGCGATTCGCAATCCTGTATCCAATTCGCGGGGACGACAGCATTGAGCTGCCGCCGAATCTCCTGGTCTGTCTCAAACCGTACTCAGTCCTGACACAAATCGGAACCGAAGGCGGGCGATGGCAGGGGCGCGCGACGAACCGCTGGCGAAGTGGAACGGCAACTCGATGGTCGCGATCTGGTTCGCGCGCGATGGGGATGTAGGATCTGGCAATCTACGAAATCGAAGCAGATCAGATCAAACGGGTGCAGCCCGTCTGGCGGCGGGTGTGGTTGCTCTTCGATGAGGATTTTCGAAAGCGGTTCATGAGCAAATATCCGGATGAAAAAGGGTCGGGCGTTATTTTTGTGTCCAAAAACGGACCCAATGCAAAGCCCGAGTTCGAATTCAAGGGTCGCAGGATGTTATTAAACTTTTTGCCCATAACAAACCTGACCTGTCTGTTACCCCGCATCGGACGGCATCGCTTCATGCTGTCTGGAATCTTGATACGGCCGAGTTGGAGGACATAGCTTTTCGGCCCGGGCCAATAGAGGAGCGCCCGCACTATTGAAGCTGACCACAGTTGATGGTTGATCCCACCGCCGCGCAACCAGCCTTTGTGTGAGGCTACGTGGGGTCGAGCGGCTACTCCGAAAGTGTTTCGCGACCGGGCGAGATGGCAGGGGACACGCCTGCCGCTAGAGCCCGAGCATTCCCTGAAATCATCGTTTGTCTTCCACGCAGTTCGTAGGCATAGTGGGAGCCTATTGGATTTACTCTGTTTAACTTCACGGCACGGTAGATCGTCAGGTGAGCGTTGCTCATTGGTGGTTTGAAACCCGATTCACGGGAACGGCTCTGTAG
>DATARG010000175.1:0-12559 GCA_036264275.1 Candidatus Udaeobacter sp.
ATGTTGATAAAGCCGGCATGTGCGCGTGAGATCGGCTCAAATGCTGACATTCCTTCGAATTCCCGAAGAAACGCGCGTTCGCTTTCGAAAGTGCTGCGATAGACGACTTTCACCGCACGAAACGCACCGGTCACAGTCCGCGCCAGCCAAATCTCACCGTAAGCGCCGCGCCCGATCACGCGTAGCAATTCGTGATCGGGAATGATTGGTACCTGAGACGTAACCTGATCGGGAATGGCCGATTTTACACACCCGAGCGATGCGAAGCAATTCTGGTGCACAGCTTCCGGCTCGCCTGCGCACCCTCAGAGGAAATCGCCGACTATCGGCCCGTCTTTTCGAGTGCTCGAATCTCCTTCTTCAACAGCGCACCGACGCGATGTCGCGCCAGATAGACCTGGCCGATATTAACTCCCAATCGCGCTGCGACTTTATGTGCCGGCCATTCCTTGCGCACGTAACAATCAAAGATCTGGAACTGCTTCGGTTCGATTTGTTTTTTTACCCGCGCGACGGCTGCCTCAAATAAATTCTCCTTCCACTCACTTTCCCAAACCGCATCCAAATCGATGCCGCGCGAATCGGGGACACGTTCGATTGTTGCGGTTGCGCGGCCGTCGGACAAAGGAGCACGTTTCGCGTTGCCGGGCTCGCGTTTGCGAAACTGATCGGCGATTCGCCAGCGCGTAATCTGCAAAAGCCAGCCTTTGAACGAACCAATTGCTGGATCGTATTTCAATTTGTCGATGCTCTTCGCAACCGTGATGACGGTTTCCTGCACGACTTCCTGTGCTTCAGAATCCGTGAGACCGGATTTGCGCGCGGCTGAGTAGATCAGTTTTGAGTACGTATCGAAAAACTCTTGCCAGCGCAATTGATCGCCCCAGTCGGCCAAATGGTCGACCAGGCTGCGTCGCGTCGCGAGCAAGCCGGCCTGCTTCATACGGGCATGGTAGGGACGCTGCGTCGCGGCGTCCAGAAAGCGCAACGGTTGTCCGAAAATTTTCTGAAAGATTTCGACGCGGCACCCGTATTCCCCTCATGAACACTCCGGAACTTCTGTCCAACCTGAAAAAATCAACCTCGACGATCGCCCACGCACTGCGCCGATTTGCAGAGGTGATTTTTGGAAACATCTCCTGGCGACCACCCGGTTGGCTGAGCGGAACCGTCACTGCCTGTAATCGCTTCAGACGCGCTCATCCGAGGTTAGTCGCATCGGCGATGCTCGCGATTCTTCTGCTTTCCTGCGGCGGAGCGTGGACCTGGAAGTGGTGTTCACATCTGCCGAAACCGAAAAGGGTCTCGGCTAAGATTGTTCCAATCGAAGTCACCAAGCTGGATAAAGAGCTGAAGTTCCCGCGGCTAGTCGTTTATTTCAGCGAATCAGCTGCGCGTCTGGAGGACTTAAAGAAGCCATCCGTGCAAAGCGTGCGACTTGAGCCGAACATAAACGGCGCGTGGCACTGGGCGCAGGCCGATATCCTCGTCTTCGAACCGACGGAAGATTGGCCGGCAGATCAGAAATTCAGAGTGATCTTCGACAAGAACTTCTTTCCACGCCACGTCTTGATGGAGCGGCTCGCCTATGAAACACGCACGCCGCCATTTTCAGTCAACGTCAAAGAATTGGAAATCTACCAGGATCCGACAAACGCAACCCGCCGCGAAATCAGTGCGACTTTGGAGCTAACGCATGCAGTGGATCCCGGCGAATTGGAGCACCATGTCAAACTCACGATGGTCGGCGGTTCGAATATTTTTCCGCCTAACGACGCGGCCCCGCATTTCACTACAACCTACGGCTTGCATCGTCGCATCGCTTACATCCGCAGCTCGCAAATCGTGCTGCCGGAGCGGGAGGATTTTCTCAATTTAACGGTGACGAAAGGTCTTCGCACCGCGCAAGGCGGCGCGCAGACACGGGATCCAATCGAGCAGAAACTTCGGATCCCGCCGGTCGCTTCTATGTTTCAGATCGATTCGATTCAAACCAGTGTCGCGCGCAACAAAAATGGTGAGCCCGAGCAATTGATCGTGTTGACCACTACTGCCGGGATCAGCACGCGTGAATTGTCGAAAGCGCTTCAGATCCGGTTGCTTCCCAAACGCAAAGTTTCCGACGCTGAAAGAGCGGCCGAAGTCGAAACGGAAGGAGACGTCGATGAAAGCTCCGATCAGTCCGCTTCTTCGAACGAGGAAACTGATTCCGATGATGATTCAATGGGATCGCAGGTAAAAGAGACCGAGCTTTGGAAAAGTGCAACCGATGTCCCCGATGATGTTCTGGACGCTGCGCATCGAATCGCATTTACGTCGATGGAATCCGAGAAGCCCCTTGATCGGCAGCACGCCTTTCGAGTGCGCGTTGAAAGCGACGGCGAGCTTTACGTGCGTGTGAACAAAGGCGTGCAGGCGTTTGGTGGTTTTCCGCTAAGCGAAGATTACAACGCGGTGGTCGCCGTCCCGCCGTTGCCGCGCGAAGTGCAGATCGAAGGCCAGGGCGGGCTGCTTGCGCTGAGCGGCGAGCGAAAGCTTTCGATCCGTTCCCGCGGACTCAGCGCGATCGAATACGAGATTGCGCGTGTTGCCACGACGCAGATCAATCATCTCGTCAGCCAAACAGAAGGAAAATTCGAGCATCCGCATTTTCGTGATTCCGATCTCTTCGACGAGGAAAACATTTCCCGCATAGCACTCGAACAACAGGGCATCGCGCTCGAGAACAAATGGAAAGCTAACTATTCGGCGTTCGACTTTTCCGAGCATCTGCGCAAGCCGGCAGACGGCGGCAGCGAGCGCGGTCTCTTTTTCGTGACTGCACGCGGTTGGGATTCGGAGAAGAAAAAAGTGATCAAAGCGGTTAGCGACTCACGTTTCATCCTCGTTACCGACATCGGAATCCTGACGAAGAAAAATGCCGACGGCAGCCATGACGTGTTTCTCGTGTCAATCAAAGAAGGGATGCCACTGGCTAACCTGGTTGTCGATCTTTTGGGCAAAAACGGCATTCCAATTCAAACGGCTACGACTGAGTCCAACGGCCGTTGCGCGTTCGGATCAGTCGAGAAACCAACGCGGGAGAAAACGCCCGTCGCGTTCGTGGCGCGCAACGGGGATGACGTATCGTTCATTCCGTACAATCGCGAAGATCGGCAACTAAACTTTTCGCGGTTCGACATCGACGGCGCTGACAGTGTTTTACCGGAAAACCTCGATGCGTTCGTATTCACAGAGCGGGGTGTTTACCGGCCCGGCGACGGCGTTCACATCGGCATCGTGGTGAAGCAGCGTAACTGGAATGGCAAGCTCGGAGGTCTTCCGATTGAAACCGAAGTAGTAGACGCGCGAGATCATCCGGTTCAGACCAGGAAAATCGATCTACCCGACAGCGGATTCACCGAGTTGACCTACCAAACAGCCGATGAATCGCCGACCGGCCTTTACATCTTCAACGTTTATCTCGTTAAGAACAGCAAGCGCTCCACGTTGCTCGGTTCGACCACGGCGAACGTGAAAGAATTTCTGCCGGATCGAATGAAAATCGAGACGCGACTTTCGCAAAATGTGCCGCATGGCTGGATCCAGCCAAAAGAAATGCGCGCCGCGGTCATGCTCGCAAATCTCTACGGAACGCCAGCGACCGATCGCAAGGTAACGGCGCGCCTGGAGCTTGCCCCGAGCGCATTCTCCTTCGCAGAGTTTCCAAACTATGTGTTTTTCGATCCGTTATTCGACGACAAGAAAGAACGGCACGAACAGACGGTCGAGCTTGGTGAGAGCAAAACCGACGACAGCGGCAAAACTGAATTTGATCTGCAGCTGGAACGTTTCGCCGACGCGACTTACTCCATGCGTTTCATCGCAGAAGGATTCGAGGCAGAAGGGGGCCGCAGTGTCACCGGCACGGTAGACGCGCTTGTTTCAGCTCTGCCGTATGTGATCGGCTGCAAGCCCGACGGCGACTTACGTTACATCGAGGTGGATAGAGCGCGCGCAGTCGGTCTGGTCGCCGTCGATCCTCAGCTCAATCGTATCGCGCTGGCAAACGTGACTGCGAACGTGATCGCGCAAGAACATGTGTCAGTTCTGACCAAGCAGGAGAACGGCAACTTTGCCTACCAGTCGGTTTTGAAAGAGCGTGTCGCGAAATCGGAAAAGATTTCGGTTTCTGCCAACGGCCTTCACTACGTCCTCCCAACCGACGAACCAGGCAATTTCGTTTTCGAACTCCGAGACGACCAGGATCGGCGTCTCACCAGGCTGCAATTCTGTGTGATCGGTCGCGGCGCAGTCTCGCGGTCACTCGAAAAGAATGCCGAGCTGCAAGTGAAGCTTGACCGCGCGCAGTACAACAGCGGCGACGAAATCGCGGTTAGCATCACCGCTCCTTATGCCGGTAGCGGATTGATTACCATCGAGCGCGACCACGTTTACACCCAGCAATGGTTCCACGCGGACTCGGCCAGCAGCGTGCAGCACATTCGTGTTCCGGAAAATTTCGAAGGCAGCGGCTACGTCAACGTTGCATTCGTTCGCGCACTCGATTCGAAAGAGATCTTCGTAAGCCCGCTGAGCTACGGCGTCGTGCCATTCACCGCCAACAAAGAAAAGCGCCGGCTTAACGTTGAAATCGATGCGCCGGCAAAGGTGAAACCGGGCGAGCCGTTGCACATTCATTGCAAGACAGATCGGCCCAGCAAGATCGTTATCTTCGCCGTTGACGAAGGAATCCTTCAAGTCACCGATTATAAAACGCCGGATCCGCTCGGATTTTACTTCCGCAAATGCATGCTACGCGTCGAGACGGCACAGATTGTCGATCTTATCATTCCGGAATTTTCGCTACTGCGCTCAGTCTCGGCGTTCGGCGGCGGTGGCGACATCCAGCGCTTAAATCCTTTCAAGCGCGTCACGGAAAAGCCAGTCGTCTTTTGGTCGGGAATCGTCGATGCGGATAACAACAAGCGTGAGGTCGTTTATGACGTGCCTGATTATTTCGATGGCACGTTGAAAATCATGGCTGTCGCGATCGCTGACGCAGCGGTGGCTTCCGTCGAGCGCGAGACGTTAGTTCGCGGGCCTTTCGTAATTACACCGAGCGTGCCGGTGCTCGCGGCGCCTGGAGACGAGTTCGAAACGGGCGTGACCGTCGCCAATAACGTGGAAGGCTCAGGCCCGGGCGCCGAGATCGAACTTCGTGCGCAAACCAACGAGCGACTGTCGATTTCAGGCGGCGCATCGCAAACGTTGCGTATTGCTGAAGGCCGGGAGCAAACGGCGATCTTCAAGTTTCGCGCGACGGACAAACTCGGTTCCGGAGAAATCACCTTCGTCGCGCGTGCAAACGGCCAGCAAACAAAACGTCGCTCTACGCTGAGTGTGCGGCCGCCGGTCCCTTACATGACTGACGTGCGCAGTGGCAGCTTCAAAGACAAGATCGAAATCCCTGTCACTCGCGAGCTGCACCCGGAATTTCGCAAACTCGATGCGACAGTTTCAGCGCTGCCGCTCGGTCTCGCCCACGGACTCGATGCATATTTGAAAAATTTCCCGTTCGGGTGCAGCGAACAAATTACCAGTGGTGCCTTCTGCCGATTGATGCTCGCCGATGAGGCCGACTTCGGTCTGAGCCGCGCCGAGATCAACAAACAACTCGAACAGACGTTTAGCGTCCTGGCGCGCCGCCAAAATGATCAGGGCGGTTTCGGCTACTGGGTGCCGGAAACCGACAATTCTATCAGTTTGATCACGGCGTATGTCATGGATTTCTTGAGTGAATCGAAAGCGGCAGGCTTTGTGCCGCCACCGGAAATGTTCGCGAGTGGCTTGCGCAACTTGCAAAAAATGGTGACACGCGAGCCGGCAGACTTTGGTGAAGCGCGCACGGTAGCCTACGGGATCTACATTCTCACACGCGAAGGTGTTATTACGACAAATTACATTTTGAACCTTCGCGATTGGCTCGAAAAACACACACACGATCAGTGGCAGAAGGATATCACAGGCGTCTACCTGGCCGGCGCGCTCCATCTGCTTCACAAAGACGCCGAGGCTGAGCGTTTGATCGACAATTACAAGATGGATAATCGCGACACCATTGAGCGCGACGATTTCTGTCAGCCGCTCGGAATGAATTCACAATACATCGCGGTGATCGCTCGCGAGTTTCCTGCGCGCCTGCGCAAAATCTCAGCCGAACAATTCCAACATATTCTCAAACCGATTGGTGCCGGGGATTTCAACACGCTTTCGTCTGCCTATGCAGTGCGTGCTTTAAAGGCGTACTCGCACGCCGCAGCGCTAAATCCGCCGGAGCTAACGATCGCCGAGGTCCACAAGGATAAAAAAGAGGTCCGGCTCACGGGCGGAATGAAGCCGCTTTTGGGCTCGGAGTTTTCAGGAAATGCTAGCGCATTACGGTTCGCGAGTAGTCGAAAGTTGAGCGGTCCGGGTGCATTTTTCCAAGTCGTTGAAGCAGGGTTCGACGGCCACGCGCCAACTGAGTCACTCACGAATGGATTGGAGATTTATCGAGAATTTCTCGGCAAAAATAACGAAGCGCTCACCAGTATACACATTGGCGAGCCGATCCACGTGCGGCTGCACATTCGCAGTTTACAGCGGGAACCGATAACCAATGTGGCGATCATCGATCTTTTGCCAGGAGGATTCGAAGTTATGGATTCTTCGGCGCGCACCGGCGCGTCTCCAATCAAAGGCGTGGACTACGTCGATGTCCGCGAGGATCGTGCGGTATTCTTCGTCACTGTGCCGACGAACGCACTCGAGATCGATTACCAAATCAAATCGTGTAACCGCGGCCAATTCATTGTGCCACCCGTGTTCGCTCAGTCGATGTACGATCGGAATGTCAAAGGTCGCGGAGTCGTCGGAAAAATCACAGTAACCGAATGACACTTGGAGAACATCAAAATGAAAGCGCGTGTCATCCCGAACGAAGTGAGGAACCTCTCAAAATCTCGTGGTTTAGCGTGTCTGCAGCGTGTGATCCGCGCTTCATCGTTGAGAACCCTCGGCGTGCTCGGGATGATCACATGGTTTGCTTGGCTGCTTCTACCACAGCCGCCGCTGCTTGATGGGGTTTCGTTTTCCAAATCCGTGCGTGACCGCAACGGCAAATTGCTTCGAGTCACTCTCAGTGCCGACCAAAAATTTCGGATTTGGACGCCGCTGGAAGAAATTTCTCCGGAGCTGATCAATGCGACGCTGCGTTACGAAGATAAATATTACGTGCACCATCCAGGAGTGAATCCGATCGCACTTGCGCGCGGCGCAGCGCAATTCCTGCGTCTTCACCGAGCGACTACAGGTGGATCGACTATCACGATGCAATTGGCCCGCCTGCGGTTCCATCTTTACACCCGAACGATTTCCGGAAAGCTCGAGCAAATCATGCGGGCACTCGAGTTGGAACGGCACTACTCAAAAAATCAGATCCTCGAAGCCTATCTGAATCTCGCTCCGTACGGGCGCAATCTGGAAGGCATTGGCGCCGCAAGCGAGATTTACTTCGATAAGCCTGCGTCGAGACTAAGCCGGCCAGAAGCAATCGCTCTCAGCGTGATTCCGCAAAGTCCGAGTCGCCGCGCGTTACATGCCGAACGCGATAATCATTCGGTGAATCTTGCGCAATCCAATTGGTATGATCGCGCCGGAATCGAAATCGATTCGGAGTTTTCGATGCGCGAATTTCGCGCGCGCACGCAAATAAAGCGAAGATTCATCGCTCCTCATTTTGTTCAGGAGGTGCTCGAAGCGTCGCAGGGGCGCGACCAAATCATCACCACACTCGATTTGGAAAAGCAGCAAGCGATCGAGCGAAGGGTAACCGATTACGTCGCGAACAATCGCAACCGCGGCATCGAAAACGCAGCGGTGTTTTTAGTCGATACCCTTACAATGGACGTACTCGCCCAAGTCGGTTCGGCGGATTTCTATAAGGCCGACATTATCGGCCAGGTCGACGGAACACGCAGTCCTCGCTCGCCCGGTTCGACGTTGAAACCCTTCGTGTATGCGCTCGCGCTCGAGCAGGGATTGATTCATCCGTTATCGATTCTGGCAGACGCACCGCGCAGTTTCGGCGAATACAACCCCGAAAATTTCGATCGCGAGTTTCTTGGACCGATTCGCGCATGCGACGCGCTGGCGCGCAGCCGCAATGTGCCGGCAGTTGAACTCGCGTCGCACCTTGCGCATCCCAGGCTCTACGAATTTCTTAGCACAGCCAACGTACGTTTGCCGAAAGCCGAATCGTTTTACGGTCTCGCGTTACCGCTTGGTGGAGCGGAAGTTTCACTCCAGGATTTGGTGCGACTTTATGCGGCACTCGCAAACAATGGCGAACTGCGCCGGCTGCGATTCACGACGACCGACCGCACTGAAAAGCCGAAGAGAATCCTTTCGCCGGAAGCCGCGTTTCTGACTCTGGAAATGCTTGGCAATGTGCCGCGGCCGGAAATGAATTGCGCCGATGGAAATCACAGCGCGCCGGTTTATTGGAAGACTGGAACGTCGCACGGTTTTCGAGATGCCTGGTCGATCGCAGTGTTCGATCATTACGCGCTCGGGGTTTGGGTTGGAAACTTCGATGGGCGTGCCAACCCGGCGTTTATCGGCCGCACTGCCGCGGGGCCACTGCTGTTTCAGATCATCGACAGCCTGCGAGCAATGTGGCCGGAACCGACCGTGCCTCATCAACCGCCGCCGGGAGCAAATTTGAAACGCGTAGAGTTCTGTGCGTTGTCCGGGGATCTCCCGAACAAGTTTTGCACGCAGCGCGTCGAAGGCTGGTTCATTCCGGGCGTATCTCCCATAAAAATCTGCGATGTGCACCGCGAAGTGCTTGTTGATGTCGCCACCGGCTTGCGTGTTCCAACCGACGACGGTACGCATCAACTGAAACGCGAAGTTTACGAATTCTGGCCGGGCGACTTTCTCACGCTGTTCGAGCAAGCTGGAATTCCACGCAGAATTCCGCCGCCCTTCCTGCCGAACACCAGCAGCGAGGTGGCGAGCCGGGCCGGACAGACGCCGATAATTGTGTCTCCGAACAGTAAGGAGATTCTGCTCGTTTCGAAAAAGACGATACCGCTGCGCGCAAAAGCCGATGCCGACGTGCGCGAGATTTTCTGGTTCGCCGGCAAGCAATTCGTTGGCAAGGCCGCACCGAATCAGGTTATTGAGTGGACGGCAGCCACCGGCGATTACGAAGTCACCGCGCTGGACGATCACGGCCGAGCCGGTTCGCATAGCGTCGTGGTGCGATGAAGAGCAAGGAGCATTGAGGGCAAATTTTTCCGCGACTCATATTTGTTGAATCCAAACCCGAGGCAGACCGCATCTCAGTGAAAACAAAGAAGGATCCTTATGATGCAGGATTTCAAGTTTGCTATCCGGCAGCTTCTCAAGACGCCGGGATTCACTTCAGTGGCTGTATTGACGCTCGCGTTAGCGATCGGTGTTAATTCGGCCATTTTCGCGCTGATCAATGGCGTGCTGCTGAAGCCAGTGGTTCCGGTTCGCCCTGCTGAAGTCGTGAATGTGTTCACGGCTCGACAGAATGCGAGCCACGATTATCGCCAGTTTTCCTATAACGAATACCGCGCGCTGCGGGAGAACGGTGGAGATGTGTTTGTCGATGTGGCGGCGCTTGAGTTTGCCGTCGCTGGTATCGGGCGAGATCACGACATGCGGCGTAGCTTCGCTTTCCTGACTTCGGAGAATTATTTCCCGATGCTGGGCGTGCAGGCGTTTCGCGGCCGATTTTATAACGCTGAGGAATGTAAGCCGAATGCGAACATGGCTGTGGTCGTGTCAAGCTACGGTTTTTGGAAACGCAACGGTGGCGGCGATGATTTTGTCGGCAGCACGCTGCAGATCAACGGCCAGCCCTACAAAGTGATCGGCATCGCTCCAGACGGATTCAGCGGCGCGAACGCGTTGATTGCGCCGGACATCTGGGTGCCGATCGGCATTCGTTCCCAGCTTGGCTCGGCGTTCGGCGATTCTGAAACGACGCACGATCTGTTGGACGCGAAGAACTACACGTTCAATCTGGTGGCGCGTCTGCGGCCGGGCCTGAGGATCGACTCTGCGAAACCGCGTTTACCTGTTCTGGCGCAGCGGTTGAATGCGATGCAAACGGACGGCAGTGAGAGTCCGCGGGAATTACAGATTCAAACGCCGGCGCGATTCGGGCTTAGCACGCAACCAGAGGATGACGGCCCGCTCACGCTGATCGCGACATTGTTAATGGCAATGGCCGGAGCGGTCTTGCTCATTGCCTGTTTGAATTTGGCGAACATGTTGCTCGCACGGGGCACATCGCGATCCAAAGAAATAGCAGTGCGGCTGGCCGTCGGCGCATCACGGTGGCAGATCGTCAGGCAATTATTGTGCGAAGGATTTTTGCTCGCCGTGTGCGGCGGTCTCATCGGCCTGATTCTGAGCGCCTGGTGCAATGATATTTTAGTTGAACAACTGCGTGGTCTCCTAGCCTCGGTCAATTTCTCGTTTGTCGTTAAATTGCGGCCTGACATGACCGTGCTTTCAATAACACTGTTGTTTTGCCTCGTCGCGACAATGCTCTTCAGTCTTGGCCCGGCATTGAAAGCAACAAAGGCCGATCTAGTTAGGGACCTGAAAGAGCAAGTCGGCGAACCGGCGCGCATCGGCCGTTTGAGCCGCTTCTTTGCGCCACGTCATGTTTCGGTGATGGCGCAAATCGCGCTTTCGCTCATGTTGCTTTTCGCCGCCGGACTATTCCTCCGTGGCGCAGTCAAAGCGGCGGGACTTAATCCGGGCTTCGTCGCGCGCGGCGATGTCATTAGTGAGTTCGATTTCAGTTTGATTAAAAAAACGCCGGCTGATTCAAGGCGCTTGATCTTCGACATCGTGCGACGCGTACGCGAGCTGCCCGGGGTAACCGCGTCGGCCACCGGTACCATGCTCCCGTATTCCGATTTCACCACTGCGCGTCGCATTCTGCGCACGAAAGATGCGATGCCTAACGACCCGAAGGCGCCGGACCCGAGCGTCAATTCGCTCTTCACAGCTATCACGCCCGGTTATTGCGAGGCGTTGGGTATAAAACTGCTGCGTGGCCGCGATTTCACTCAGGCGGAAAGCGAAGACAAGGACTCGCGGCGCGTCGCGATCATCGACGAGGAAATGGCGAAGAAGCTTTTTCCGAAAGAAGATCCGATCGGTCAGCATATTCGTTACACCCAGCCGCCGAAAGATGGCTCGCCTAACGACATCGAAGTTGTGGGTGTCGTTAGCAAGCACCGGCATAGCGTTGAGAACGATTCCCTGATTTGCCGCTTGTTCGTACCGTTGGCTCAGGCATACAGCGGCCAAACGTTTCTGCATGTTCGGCTCAACACTCAGGATCCTCATGCGGTCGCCGCGTTTGTTCCGACGCTTCGACAAACGCTCCGCGAGATCGATCCCGATCTACCGCTGCTACAGATAACCCCATATCTCGACTTAATGGAGAGGTCACCCAACCTTTGGATCGTTAAACTTGGGGCGACTCTCTTCGGCGCTTTCGGTGCGATCGCTCTTATGTTAGCCGTCGTCGGTGTTTACGGCGTGAAGGCCTATGCCGTGGCATGTCGGACCCGCGAAATCGGTATCCGCATGGCCTTGGGTGCACATCGGCGCGATGTATTCGCGCTTATTATGCGACAGGGTGCGATGCAAACGGCTCTCGCGGTTGGCGCCGGCCTCCTTCTTTCACTCGCTGCGGGGCGCGTTCTGGCCAAAATCCTGTATGACGTAAGTCCGAGCGATCCGTTGGCACTTATTGCTGCAACTTTGATGCTCGCGAGTGCGGCACTCCTTGCTTGTTTCTTCCCGGCTAACCGCGCCACTCGGGTGAATCCGATAACGGCGCTGCGTACCGAATAACGGGGGACTCTTTTCCGCCTAACGTCTGGTATCATCGAACCGTCCAGTGGCGTAACGATACGAATCGCCGTGGCAGCTTAATATGACCGGTTGCGACGCTTCGCATATCGATTGTGTTCGAATGCATCCGTTCCGATAAGCATTGACGAAGCAGAAATACTCGATGAAAAAATTGTCCATTATTCTTGCGATGTCGTCGCTAGCTCTGGTGGTGGCTGATGCCACCGAACAGGACACTGTTAATCGCTGCGCCGCGATCATTAGCCAATTTCAGCAAATGCCTGAGAAAGCGATTCCGAGAGATGTAATCCGGCAAGCAAAAGGGCTGGCCATAATGAGCGTGGTCAAAGCAGGATTTATTTTCAGCGCTAAAGGCGGGCAGGGCGTTGTCATTGCCCGAACACCTCGTGGCTGGTCTGGTCCATCATTTATCGCCACAGGCGGCGGAGGTTGGGGGCTCCAGGCTGGTGCCGAACTAACCGATTTCGTGATTGTCCTCAACAACGCTGCTGCGGTGCGAGCGTTTTCCCGCGGAGGAAACGTGACGATTGGCATGGATCTTAGCGCTGCCGCCGGGCCGGTGGGCCGCACCGCGGCAGGCGCAGTCATGCCAACAGCCGCC
>DATARG010000182.1:0-16924 GCA_036264275.1 Candidatus Udaeobacter sp.
CGTCGCGTGTGAATGCCGAAAATGCGTTCCTGTGTTCGCTGTGCGTCGATGCAACTAGATTGGCAACGGAAATTTTGCCGTCAGGTCGAGAACTTTTCGGCGCACGTTATCAAGTGCGCCTCCGTCGCTACGGTTATCGAGCGCTTCAGCAACAAGCTCAGCGATCTCGAACATTTCCTCTTCTTTCATGCCGCGTGTCGTCACAGCCGGCGTGCCGACACGAATTCCGCCCGGTTTGAACGGCGAACTCGTGTCGAACGGACTGGCGTTTTTGTTCACGGTGATGCCGGCGCGGTCGAGAACTTCCTGAGCCTCTTTGCCGTTGAGATTCTTCGGGCGAAGATCCACAAGCATTAAATGATTGTCCGTGCCGCCTGAAACGATTCGATAGCCGTGTTTGGCAATTCCGGCTGCGAGCGCCTTAGCGTTTATCACTACTTGCCGTTGGTACTCGCGGAACTGCGGTTGCAGCGCTTCGTGGAAACAAACTGCTTTTGCCGCGATCACGTGCATGAGCGGTCCGCCTTGTACCCCTGGAAACACAGTGGCATCGACTTGTTTTGCGAATTTTTCTTCGCACATAATGATGCCGCCACGTGGGCCGCGTAGACTTTTGTGCGTCGTGGTAGCGACGAAATGCGCGTGCGGAATCGGGCTCGGATGCTGATCACCGGCGACAAGCCCGGCAATGTGCGCCATGTCGATGAAAAGAATGGCGCCGACCGAATCGGCGATCTGGCGCAACCGCGGAAAATCGATGATTCGCGGATAAGCTGATGCGCCGGCGGTGATCATCACCGGTCGAACTTCCTCCGCTTGCTTTTGCAGAGCATCATAATCGATCTGTTCGGTCTTCTCGCTGACGCCGTATTGGGAAACATTGTAAAACTTGCCGGAAAAATTCGCTGGATGGCCATGGGTAAGATGGCCGCCGTGCGCGAGATTCATGGCAAGAATCTTGTCGCCGGGTTTCAGCATCGAGAAATAAACCGCCATATTCGCTTGCGCGCCGCTATGGGGCTGAACGTTCACATGCTCACAGCTGAACAGTCGTTTGGCGCGATCAATCGCCAACTGCTCAGCGGTATCGACGTTCTCGCAGCCGCCATACCAACGCCTCCGCGGATAACCTTCGGCGTATTTGTTCGTCAGAACGCTGCCCTGAGCCTCCATCACCGCTCGGCTGACGAAATTTTCTGAGGCAATCAATTCGATGTTCTCACGCTGGCGTCTTTCTTCCGCAGCAATCGCATCAAATATTTCCGGATCCACTTTCCTCAACGCCTCGCCGTAACAGGGCGCCGATTTGGAAGCGATGGATCCGGGCTCAAATTGGTGAGAAAGATGGTCCATGGAATAAGAAGATATCTCGGACGAGTGCGTCGCACCAGGGCGGACAAGTTGACCCTGTTCTACAAATGCGAGCACGCTCGGCAGAGCGTTTTTGATGATGCGCGCACAATCCTCGTACACTTCGCGGCCGAGACCGATTGGATCCGGAACATCGCGCCATACAGTGGTCCCAGGTTCTTCAAATTCACGCAGTAAGAACGTTTTTTCCGCACTTTGTGGAAACAAGGTTTGGATCGTTTCGAGGTGGGCACCGGTCATTGCGAAAATGTGCGTAGCCTGATCAATTAGCGCACCCGTCAACGGCTGGCTGCGCAGATCGCTTATATTTGTGCCTTCCTCTGCGCAGACTTCTACGGCGTATACGCTCGGTGGCTGACCACGAACCGCGTGCACGCCCGCGGATGCGACTTCGATATCCTTCCGGTTGCCAGTCATGCGGCGAAAAAGCCCCTCAGCGATCGGGCTCCGACAAATATTGCCTGTGCAGACGAAAAGGACGTTTTTCACGAGTCGCAACGCGCAGCGAACGCGTTAGTCAAACTAGAAGCGAACCTATCCAAGTCAATTTCTGCCGGTCTAAACGCCCCATTTCTCCAATGATTTGTCGCTTCTCGCCAGCGCGCATTGCGGTTATTGTCACGACCGTTCCACCGGTTTCCGGGATAATGAACGTCGAGACGCTACGCCACGTGCCGTTATTTGAGTCCCTCGATAGCGAGGCGGCTCATGAATTGTGCGAGTTGCTCGAGAGCCTCGAGTCTAAAACAGGTGCAGTTCTCTTCCGTGCGGGTGACGAAGGCGACGCGATGTATCTGATCGAGCAGGGGACGGTCCGGATCTGTGTTCGAGCGAAGGACGGGCACGAGGTTACGCTTACGGAATTGCATCGCGGTGATTTTTTTGGAGAAATGGCCTTGCTCGATGGTAAGCCGCGCTCGGCCGACGCGCGTGTTGCCGAAGACGCGCGGCTGGCTGTGCTTTCGCGCGAGCATTTTCTTTCGTTTGTGGGGGGCAACCCAAATGTTGGGCTGGAGATGCTTACAGCGCTTGCCAATCGCTTACGCCATACAGATGAACTTTTGCGCCGCACCTCAACCCGTAACGTTAATGTGGAGGAAGCAGCGCAGCTTACCGTTGCCGATCGCGCAGCGGATCTCATCGCTGAATTTGGCGGCAGTTGGAAATTTATTCTTGCTGCGGTGGTTCTCGTCAACGTTTGGGTATGGATAAACATGTGGTTGTCCTGGATTGGCAAAAGCAACTTCGACCCATATCCGTTCTTATTGCTTAGCACTGGGATTAATGTGCTTTCCGTGCTGCAGGCACCTATCATTTTGATGTCCCAGAATCGACAATCGCACAAAGACCGCCTGCGGGCGGAAATCGATTATCAAGTGAATTTGAAGAATGAGCTCGCGTTGAATGAGATCCTTGAACGCTTGAAAGCGCTCGAGCACAAGTACCGTGAACAGACAGTAGACGAATACGACGTCACCAAAGTTGAATAATCGGGCTTCGCTGACGCATGCGACACCTCTGGCGCGAGGTTGCCGTGTTCACCGGCCTGATTATTGTCCTCTTCGTATCTCCGTATGAAAAAGCTGCCTACCAGATCAATTTTGATTTCGACGTTGCTTATGGCGTTTCTCGGCTGTGCCGGGCCGGGTCCCAGTCCTGAACAGCAGACGCGCGACGCGAACCAGCAGAAAGAAGCCGAACGGCAGCAGGCGGAGTTTCGAAAAAGTTTGCCTCCCGTAGCTAACCCGGGGCAGGGCTGGTAGACGTGACCTTCTGATTGTCACTTAGGCGGAAGGCGTTAGACATTCGACTTGCGTCGTTGAAACTCCGCCATGCGGTCGCGCTGGAAGCGAATCCGATATCGACTGGAATGGCTGGCGCTTGTTCTTGCCACAAAGCTTATCCCTTTGTGTTCGCGAACGATGTGTTGTCAGATCGCTAAAGCGGCAGGGAGCCTGCTGAGCTTCATTGACCGGCAGCGCTACCGGGTGGCGTTAAGCAATCTCGAAGTCGCGTTTGGCGATCGGTTCTCGCCTCAACAGCGACGAAGAATTGTCTGTGAGTCGTTCCAGCATTTCGGACGGACCATGATCGATCTGCTATGGAGCCCGCGCCTCACACAAGAAAATTTTTCTCAGTACATTGAATTGGAAAATTTCGAAGAGACGACGCGCGGCACAGGCCCGGAGCGGAGCTTGATGATTGCCTGTTATCACTACAGCAATTTTGAATGGCTCAGTCTCGCCTGTGGTTTTCTCGATCTGAAAGGCACAATTGTGTCGCAAGAATTTAAGAATTCATCTCTGGATGCAATTTTCAAAAAATTGCGCGAGCGATCCGGTCACGAACTTGTCCCACGCGAGCGCGGTATCATGCGACTTTACAAGGTGCTTCGCCGAAAGGGCCGCACGGCGTTGTTGGTCGATCTAACAGTGCCGGCGAATCAAGGTGCCGTGGCAATCAATTGCTTTGGGTTAGAGACAAGCGTCACGTCGGCGCACGCGTGGCTGCACGAGCAAACCGGCGTTCCCATCGTCCCCGCGCATACTGAACCGCTACCTGGCGGACGTTACCGGCTCGTATTTCATCCAAAGCTTAAAGACACGAGTGGAATGACCCATCAGCAAATCGCGCAGGCATGCTGGAATTCCTTCGAGCCTTACGTGCGCAACAACCCGGCGCCCTGGCTTTGGATGTACAAACACTGGCGATACCGTCCGGCAAATCCTGATCGGCCTTACCCGTTCTACGCCAACTTTTATCGGCCTTTCGAAGACCTGCTTCAACACGATGAAGGCGGCACTTTCACAGAAGACAACGAAGAAAACAAAGCTTAAATCGGACAGATTAGTTTTCTTCTTTTAGTCGTCCTCAGCTGAAATCTGTAGCCGCCTCGCTACTCGAGGCGTACCGGAGAGATATGAGCACCGCGACACAGCGCCGCGGTTACAGCATCGGCCATTTCACGGATTCTGCGCTACCACTTGTAGCACGGGTGGGCGCATCTCCAATCTGTCACTCACCCTTTGGATCAAGTCTCGCTGTTCTCTTAGCTCCGCCTTAAGGTCGTCGATTTCCTGTTGCTGCTCCTCCACTTTCTTATGCTCTTTGAGGAACTCGTTGAGCAACATCGCGTTCACCGCTTCGTAGCGCACAGTGTAAGGCTTGCCTTGCTCATCACGCGCCACTAGAACAGGGCTCACCTTTTCTACCCGCTCGGCCACTAAACCAAACTGCGGGATACGGTCGGGGTCGAGTTCCTTCTTGTAACGGAAGGTGACCGGTTGCAGGGCAAACACCGCTTCGCTCGCTTTATCCATCGGCTGGACCGCGTCTTTGAAACGCTCTGAGGAGACGAGCGTGCCCAGCTTACCGTCGGTCCCGAGGATAACTCCTATTCCTCCCGGCACAATCGCTCCACGGATACCGGAGATAAACGCTCCCTTCTGAATTCCGGGCACTCCGATTCTGATTCTTCCGTCTTCGCTAGAGCTACTAGGACCACTGCCGATATAGATATTGTTACTGCCAGACTTGAGATTGTAACCGGCCTCGCGACCCAACCCGATATTGTTGGTGCCGGTAAACATGTTGGAGAGCGCTGCGATACCGATCGCCGTGTTGGAGTCGCCGGTAGTGTTGGTAAAGAGCGCAGAGTAACCATAGGCCGTGTTAATGGAACCAGTGGTGTTGCTAAAGAGCGCGTAAGAACCAGTGGCCGTGTGGAGCCAGTGGTGTTCTCAAAGAGTGCTTTTACACCGCTGGCCGTGTTAGCGGAGCCAGTGGTGTTGTTCTTGAGGGCTTGAAAACCGATAACCGTGTTGTCTGTGCCAGTGGTCAGATTCAGAAGCGCATCATCACCCTGGACGGTATTGTTGTTGGTTAAGCAAGCGTCTTGACAAGCCGCTCGCGCTTGGGACGAAAGGGCAAAAGCAGACAAGCAGGAGCGCAATGATTTTGAATGTGATATTTCGATTTTTCATAAGGTTTTCCCCCTTAACCGCGCTAAGATTAGTGAATTTTCGGCAGCTCTTTATCAAGGTGAATCGCCGTGCCGAACGGTTTGCGACTGGAACCCGCGCTTCGTCCGATCTAATTGATTCTTATTCCTGAGTATTGACCTTTCGCGCCGTAGCCTTATTGGAAGCCGGATTCGTGGTTGCTGGAATTAGTTGAATCAGCCCGTGGAAGCGATCCGCCTTTTCAAGCTGCTCAACCGTGATCAACGCAACACGTTTCTCGCTTGTTTTCTCGGCTGGGCGCTGGACGCGTTCGATTTTTTCCTTCTGACGTTTGTTATCGTGCCGATGGCGCACGACTTCAGCAAAAGTGTCGCTGATCTCAGTTACTCGATCACAATTACTTTGGCGATGCGCCCGGTGGGCGCTTTTATCTTTGGCTTGCTTGGCGACCGCTTTGGCCGGCGGATGCCGCTGATGATCGATATCATTTTTTACTCGCTCATGGAATTGCTCACAGCGTTTTCGCCGAATTTCACTGTACTGCTGATTTTTCGCGCTCTTTATGGGATCGGCATGGGCGGTGAGTGGGGATTGGGCGCCTCGCTGGCAATGGAAACATTGCCAACTCAAGCGCGTGGATTGTTCTCGGGAATTTTGCAGCAGGGGTACGCGTTCGGTTATCTCCTCGCGGCGGTTGTCTATTGGATCGTGTTTCCGCTCTTCGGCTGGCGCGGTCTCTTCGTCGCCGGCGCGCTCCCGGCCGTGCTTGTGCTTTACATTCGCGCGCGTGTCCCTGAATCGCCGGTCTGGTTACGCCAGCAGCACGCGATGGGCGATTTCTGGAAGCAGACTTTGGTGGTGCTCAAACGCCACTGGGCGCTTTTCCTCTACGTGATTCTGCTGATGACGGCGTTTAACGCAATGTCGCACGGCACGCAGGACATGTATCAAACGTTTCTCGGCGAACAGCGCCACTATGATGTGAGACAAAAGGCGATGACTGGAATCATTTACGCTTTCGGCGCAATGTGCGGTGGAACAGTGATCGGCCATCTCTCGCAAAAATGGGGACGCCGTCGATGCATCGCTTTATCCTGTGCGCTTGGGATCTTGCTAATTCCCCTGTGGGTGTTTTCGCCAGGATACCCGCTTTTAGTGATCGGCGGATTCGCCATGCAATTCATGGTGCAAGGCGCATGGGGGATTGTTCCGGTGCATTTGAATGAATTATCGCCTGATGCTGTGCGCGGAACCTTTCCCGGATTCGCTTATCAACTGGGAAATCTGTTCGCGGCGAACACGGCCGTTGTAGAGGCTCAGTTGGCCAATCATTTCCGCGATGCCAGCGGGCATCCCGATTACGCAAAGGCGCTCGGCCTTTTTGCGCTAGTCATTTTTGTAGTGCTAGTTTTTCTCGCGGCTATCGGCCCGGAAAAACGCGGAAGGGAATTTTAAAATTCGCGGTCGAACCTTACCGCGAGCCAGCAGGCGCGAGGTTCCCGCCGCTGCCGGCTGGTTCAGCCTGCTGCTGTAATTGGGCAGCGATGTTAGGAGCTGGCTGATAAACTCCTGAGCCGTACCGTTGTTCGACGATCGCTTCGGCAATTCTGTCCGCGAGTAGTTCTCGATATTCCGAGTCACGCGCCTGGTTGCCCTCAGCGCGGTTGCTCAAATACCCGCATTCCACGAGAACCGCGGGACAGCTTGCAAACCTCAGCACTCGAAAGTTCGCCGTGTGGATTCCGCCATTCGCGGAATTCGGGATCGTCATGAGTTTCTGTTGGATTCGACTGGCCAGGTCGAATGATGCGCCGGAGTGGTAATAGGTTTCAAACCCGCGCGCCCGTCGTTTACGCGAGTCGTTAAAATGGATGCTCACAAAGACTGCGTTTTTCTGCTTATTCTCAATGGCGACGCGATCATTGAGTGGGATAAACACGTCTGAATTTCGGGTCATGACGGTTTTTATCTGTGACTCGCGCAATTTTTTCCCGAGACGTTGTGCTACATCTAGCGCGACCATTTTTTCCGCTGGTCCGTAGCGGCGATACGCACCGCTATCTTTTCCCCCGTGCCCGGCATCCACCACTACAGTACTAAACGTTTTGCTGGTGTTCTTGACGCTGGGAGTTTTCACAGTGCTGCATGCCGTTAATGACGCGACAAACGCGAGTATGATGATGCGACTAACCAGGCGGCGCATTCTCATCTAATAGCAAAAAACCGGCGCTCCATCAAAATGTTTCGATGGAAAATGGAACGAGTTGATTCCAATCGTTGTCAATGATTCGCATGTTTCCAGTATCGCGTATAAAATGCACTTGTGTTTTGCGCCGCTGCGCATAATCCCTTACGACTCCTATGATGATCAGATTCGCATTCCTTCCATTACTGCTGGCACTGAATTTTTCGATGTGCAAAAAGCAACAAGCTGTTACGGAAAAGCCGCAATCTGCCAGTAGCGCTGCCCCTGCAGCAGCTGCGGCGACAGCCGCTCCAGTCGTGGCGGCAACTCCCAAGGTCAAGAAACCAGTGGTCGATCAAACCGCTCAGGTCATCATTTTTTGTTATCACCGGCTGGTCGACAAGGTTCGTTACCCGGGCACGGAGATTACGCCCGCTGCGTTTGAGGCGCAGATGAAGGAATTGAAAGACAAGGGCATCCCCGTGATTTCGATGCAGGATTTACTAGCGTGGAAGCGAGGCGAAAAAAACATACCGCCGCGTTCCGCCGTAGTTACTTTCGATGACGGTTGGAAATCGCAATACGAAGTGGCCTGGCCAATCATGAAAAAATACGGCTATCCCTTCACATTGTTTATTTACACGGAGGGGGTGGCTGGTGGCCATCTCGGTGGCGGGCAGGCGATCACGTGGGAGCAACTCGGTGACTTGCGCGACAACGGTATAGACATTGAGGCACACTCGGCCACTCATCAGGATTTGCGCGAAGGTCATCAAATCATGGTGCTTGATGCCAACGGTAAACGAAGCAAGAAGAAGCTAACCGGTGCCGACTACGAAAAATGGATTCAGAACGAGGTCGTCGGTTCCAAGGAACTGCTTGAGCAGCGGTTAGGGATCAAGGTGAACTGCTTTGCGGTGCCTTTCGGAAATTACAACGAGCACGTGAAGGAACTTGCGCGTAATGCCGGCTACGAGGCCATGTTTACCGTTTACGGCCAGCCGATCACTTTCACTTCACCACTGGATTCGATCGGGCGCTACGCAATTGAAGCGAATAAGCCAAAAGTTTTTGCAGACGCAGTGAGCATGATTGGCGCTTCCAGTGGAGGCGGCACGGCTGTAGCCGAAGTCGGCGCGAAAGATCTGACAACACAGCCGGCAGACGGCGACACAGTGCGCACGGCATTGCCGCTTATCAAAGCGAATCTTGGCAACGTAGGACAGATTGAGCCCGGCAGCGTCCAAATGCGAGTGAGCGGACTTGGCCTTGTTCCGGCGAACTTTGATCCTAAAACCGGAATCGTATCGTATCAGGTGCCACAAAAGTTGCGCGACAAAACGTGCACCGTAATCGTGAGCGCGAAATCTGAAGGTAAAAAAGTCGAAACACATTGGACCTTCGGAATCGAAGAAGCCGCAGCTACAACTGCAAGCTCGCCCGGGGCGACTAAAAAGTAATCGCGAGCGCAGAAAACGACCTTTCCAGGCGCCTAGCGCGCGTTTGGAAGCAACCCTTTATTCATGTTTCCTGAACTTAGCGACAAACTGCAGGGGATTTTCAAAGACCTCCGTGGACATGGCGTTATCAGCGAGTCGAATGTCGACGCTGCATTGCGCCAGGTTCGGATGGCGCTGCTCGAGGCGGATGTTGATTTTCAGGTCGCCAGAGAATTCATTGCTCGCGTAAAGCAGAAAGCTCTCGGTGAAAGTGTACTTCGCAGTATTACGCCGGGTCAGCAGGTCATAAAAATCTTTCACGATGAATTGACTGTGCTCCTTGGCGGCAACGCGGAGCCGCTTCGCTTGGAAGATAAAACACGCATCTTGATCGTCGGGCTTAACGGCTCGGGCAAAACGACCTCGGCTGCCAAGCTGGCTCTTCTATTGAAGAAACAAGGTCGAATGCCCTCGCTGGTGGCGTGCGATTTGCAACGGCCTGCGGCGATCGAACAACTCGCAACGCTCGGAAAGCAGATTGATGTCCCGGTCCACGTTCCGAATCCGGGCGAAAGGAATGTGCAGCGTGTCGCCGCCGCCGCGGTTGAACAATTTGAAGGCCGGAGCTCAAGCGACGCCTCAGACGATGTCGTGCAGCCGGCCAGCTTCTCAGGAACTCGTCCCTCAGTTCACATCTTCGATACGGCAGGGAGGCAGGAAATCGATGCAACGCTGATGAATGAGCTCAAAGCGTTGAAAGAATTTTTGCAGCCGGATGAAGTCTTGCTCGTTGTCGATGCGGCGACCGGGCAGCAAGCCGTCAGTGTGGCAAGCGGCTTTGACGCTGCTTTATCCATTACAGGAATTATTCTGACCAAGCTCGATGGTGACGCGCGCGGTGGCGCGGCATTGTCGATGCGCGAGGTCACGCATCGACCAATCAAATTCGCGGGCACAGGCGAGAAACTCGACCAGTTTGAGCTTTTTATTCCGGAGAGGCTCGCGGGGCGAATTCTTGGGATGGGTGACGTCGTCACTCTCGTCGAAAAGGCTGCTGAAGCCGTCGAGTTAGAAGACGCTGTCAGGCTGGAGCGCAAACTCCGCACCGCTTCATTCGATTTCAATGATTTCCTGGCGCAATTCAAAATGATGCGCCGCATGGGGCCGCTGGAGAATATTCTTGGCATGTTACCCGGAATGAGTAACATGCAGGGCCTCTCCGTTGACGAGAAGCAGCTCAAGCGCACGGAAGCGATTGTGCTTTCGATGACGAAAGAAGAGCGGACGCGCCCCGACATTTTGAATGCCCGGCGGCGCCAACGCATCGCGCGCGGCAGCGGTTCCACCGTCACGGAGGTAAACGATTTGCTGCGGCGCTTTGATCAGATGCGGAAGCTGATGAAGAACGCAGGAAAGATGAAAAAAATGATGGCGCAAATGGCGCGAATGAAAAGTTAATTTACCATGGCAGTTTCAATTAGATTACGCAGAGAAGGCGCAAAAAATCGGCCGTACTACAGAATCGTCGTTGCTGACAGCCGCAGCCCGCGCGATGGAAAATTTATCGAGATTATTGGCACGTACGATCCAAAGCTAAGTGGTCAAAACAGTTCGTTGAATGTTGAGCGCGCGGAGCATTGGATCAGCAAAGGCGCGCAACCGTCCGACACTGTGCGGAGCTTAATTAAGAAGCAAAAGAAGATTGGCTCTGTCGAGCCAGCAACTGAAACCGCGCAAGGGAGTTCAGAATCGGCCGAAGGCGATTCACCGCCTTCTGCCCAAACGGCGAGCTAGACCGGAACTGCGGTCTGCCACGAACGTCGGAGAAAATTCGTATTTATTCGTGTGCACCTGTGACGCCGTACTATTGTGCGAGGGCGGATTCGCGGGTAGTCTCTGGATCGATGCGAGAATTTCTCGAGTTTATTATTCGGGAGCTAATCGAGTTTCCTGATGACATGGTGCTCACGGAAATTCCCAGCGGCAGAATGATCATCTTTAAACTGCAGCTTCGACGCGGAGATGTTGGCCGTGTGATTGGTCGGTCCGGCCAGACCATTCACGCTATTCGCGCGTTGTTGGCCAGTTCGGCTGCGCGTCACGGCCAACGTGCTGTGATCGAAATCGTCGAATAAGGTAGGGGCGATTGACCCAATCGCCCACCGACGATTATTCTGTACGCATCAAAGGCGGTTCAGGTGAACCGCCTTTACTAGATGAGAATCGACATTGTCACGTTGTTTCCTGAAGTCTGCCGCGCTCCCCTGAGCCAAAGCATCATGAAACGGGCGCAGGAAAACCGAATCATCGATTTGCATATCCACAATTTGCGCGATTGGACAACAGACAAACATCATGTGGTCGATGATGCGCCATTCGGAGGAGGGCAGGGGATGGTAATGAAGCCCGAGCCGATCTTTGCCGCCGTGGAACACCTGAAACTGCAAATCGAAAATAGAAAATCGCAAATCGTCCTGATGTCGCCCGCTGGGCGTCGGTTCGATCAACGTATGGCGAGGCAGTTGTCACAAGAGTCCCATCTCATAATTATTTCGGGACACTACGAAGGAGTCGATCATCGCGTGATCGAACATCTGATTGATCTTGAAATTTCGATTGGTGATTACGTGCTAACGAACGGCGGAATTGCCGCAGTTGTTTTGGTTGATTCAATCGTGCGTTTACTACCCGGAACCCTTGGCCATGAACAATCGGCCGACGACGACAGCTTCAGCGATGGTCTTCTGGAAGCGCCGCAGTACACCCGGCCCGCCGACTTCCGCGGTTGGAAAGTTCCGGAGCTTTTACTCTCCGGGAATCACGCTGAGATCGCGAAATGGCGTAAAGAGCAGGCGATTAAGCGCACCCGCGAAAATCGTCCTGACTTGTTAGGGTAGCAGTGATTGACTTCAATCGCCCGGCCCTTCGGGTGAGCCGCCTTACCTCACGCGCCCCAGCACGACACATGCGTTGATCCCGCCGAAACCGAACGAATTGCTCATAACGTACTTCAAGTCTGCCGCGCGTCCGTGATTCGGTACTACGTCGAGATCGCACGCTGGATCAGGATTTCGGTAATTTATCGTAGGCGGAATCCACTGCCGATCGATTGCGAGCGCGGAAAGCGCTGCTTCTATTGCGCCTGTTGCGCCTAACGGATGCGCGTAATAACCCTTGGTCCCGCTCACAGCAACGCGCCGCGCATGATCGCCGAATACTTGTTTAATCGACGACGTCTCTGCGCTGTCGTTAAGTTGTGTGGAACTGGCGTGTGCGTTGATGTAGTCGATCTGTTCAGGTGCCAATTGCGCGTCCGCGAGCGCTTCACGCATCGCGCGAATGCACGATTCGCCGCTCGGTAGAGGCGTGGTCATGTGGAAACCATCATTGTTTAAGCTGTATCCGAGCACTTCCGCGTAAATGCGAGCACCGCGCGCCTTTGCGTGTTCCAATTCCTCCATAACGAGCGAAGCACCACCTTCGCCCATGACAAATCCATCGCGGAGCGCATCAAATGGGCGGCACGCCACAGCCGGTTCACCCGACCATCTGCTCATTGTTTTGATGATGTCGAACGCGCCAATCGTGATGGCCGTAAGTGGCGCTTCCGCTCCACCAGCCACAACTACGTCTACGAAGTCGTCTCGAATGTAACGCAGCGCTTCGCCGACCGACACTGTGCCACTGGCGCAACTATTTGAATTTGTCGTACCGACGCCGCGAAAGCCGAATTCTATTGCAATGTTCGAATGGGCCGAGCCGCCGAAAACTTGGACGGCAAGAGTGGGTTGAACGCCCCGCGCGCCCTTTTTCAAATATCTGATGTATTGCTCCTCGGCTTTGCAGACTCCGCCAAGAGCCGTGCCGAAACTAACGCCCACGCGATCCTGTGGCTTTTCGCGAGAATAGTCGATGCGCGCATCCTCCAGGGCGAGCCTGGCAGACACCACTGCGAATTGAGCGTAACGATCCAACCGTTTCAGACGATGCGGCAAAAAATATTCTTCGGCATTCCAATCACGAATCTCGCCTGCGCATCGCACATGGAACACGCTTGGATCGAAGGTGCTGATGCTGTAGATACCGCTGCTTTCTGCCAGGATTCCATGCCAGAAATTCTCAACGCCGGTCCCGATGCATGTAATCGGTCCAATACCCGTAATGACTGCTCGTCTCCGATTCATGCGGTCGCCCTGTCTGACTGCGCTTCCATGTAGGCTTTCATGCAGCGCAAGGTTTTATTTGCGACGTTACCAACGAAAAAATCGCCTATGATCGGATCAACAATCGGCGCCAAAACTGGAATTCGAAATCGGAGATCGTGCGAAATCCTCACGTGTACGCCGTCGCCGGCTTCAGAGAATGTCCATACCACATGCATTCCTTTCGTCCAGGCCTTCAAATGAATAAAACGAATCTCGAGTCGTTCTCGGTCGATGATTTGTTCCGACGTCCAAGAGATAGGAATTCCGGAACGTTGGGCCGCCATCACGACGATGTTCCGACTGGGTCCACGTTCCAGAAATCGGATGTAACGATAATGCGGAAGGATTTTCGGCCACAACTCAAGATTCGCTGCTGTCTCGAAGATCGCCGTCTTCGGCGCGTGCATAACGATCGAGTTTGTCTTGTGCATGAAACAATCGGCGTTCTTAGATGCAAATCCTCCCGAACAGCGATGTTGCGCAAGTTGCGCGGAACAGGCAACTATTTCTCGAGAGGCCCTTCCGGAAAATAGAAGCAGAACGCATCGGAAAGTGTACACCGATAATTTGGATACGCACGTACGCTCAACATGCCTAGAATTGCCCCAGAACACTGCTGAGGAGCTGAAAGCGTGCAACACGTGGACGGCGCCAGCGTTCTGACCTGATGCCGGACGGATGATCGAGCAAACCGACAGATCGTTCTGAATGAACGCGCACGGCTCAGCCATGATCAAGTTGTTTGCCCATTCTGCTCGCCTTCAAAACCTTCTATGTCTGGAAACGACATTCCGCCTCCGCCCGGGGTAGTTACCGCCGGCGCATTGCCAGCCTTGTCATGCCAAATCGCGAGATGATTCAAGCGGTTGCCACCTTGTTTGATGTTGGCAAAGGTTACGCGCCTAACAGCCATAACTCGGCAACGGCCTACAATAACACGGGAAACGGGCTCGCCACTTAATGAGTAACCCGTCAGGCGATGTCCTACACGCAAATAGCATGAGATCTGACTGGCCAGGTTCATAAAACTCCGCATAACAAGGGGAGCACTAGCACGGCTAGCACGAGTCCAGATTGCCAGTGTTAGATTCCCGTCTCGTGCCCCAGCCGTCTCAGTCGTTGCGAAACAAAAAAAGATAGCAGAGCGCTTGAGTGGTAAAGCGTTCGGAGTCGCATGCCAGAAAGAAGCAATGCTTTAAGCAGTTATTTTACGTGACTGGCATCGTCCCATTGGATCGCGGCGCGAAGCAGCTCAGTCAGCGAAGTAACGCCAAACTTTTCTTTCGCTCGGGCGCAGTACGCTTGGACGGTTTTCAAACTAAGATTCAAATCCCCGGCAATCTCCGACGGGCTGCGGCCTTGGCCGAGGAGCTGAAAAATTTCCAACTCGCGGTCGCTCAAACGTTCCACGGGCGAACGAGTGGCCGCCCGTCGCGACGAGGTAAGTCTCAGGGCCATTTTGTTGACAATCCGTTCGCTAACATAAACACCACCTGCGAGCACTCGCCGGATGGAAGCGAGCACATTTTTGCTCGTTTCATGTTTCATGACGTAACCTCGTGCGCCCGCGCGCAGAGCTCGTTCGGCATATAAGGTTTCGTCGTGCATCGAGAGAACGACCACTGCAACCTGTGGAAACTGCCGTACCAAATTTTTGATCAGTTCCAGTCCTGATTCGTTTGTGAGAGATATGTCAATGACCGCTACGTTCGGCTGCTCCTTTTCGATTCCTTCGATGGCTTCGGCTGAGCCTTTCGCCTCGCCGCAGACGATAAGATCATTCTGTCCGTTAATGAGATTAGTAAGCCCCTCGCGAACGAGTGGATGATCGTCGACTATGAAGACGCGGTTCTTGCGTATTTCCGTTCCAGAAGTGCCAGAATTCATAAAATCAAATCACCGTCATTGCGATCCAAAGTGCATTACTCGGCAGGTTGCTATCGTTCCTTTCTCGCCATTTCGGCGAATATCAAACATTCCACCGCTGAGTGACGCTGCGTGACGCATCAGATGAAGACCGAGTCCTCCCGATCGCGGTTTGTCCGGAAATCCAACGCCGTCATCAACGATTGATAAACAAAGTTCGGAGGCATCCATTGCCAGCCGAATATGAATTTGACGAGCAGCAGCATGTTTCACGGAGTTCGTTACGGCCTCTTGAGCAATTCGATATAGTTGATTCGCAACCGTGGAATCACGAATGGGAATTAACTCATCACCATTCAGGATGCAATTGATCCCGGATTGTTCGCTGACGGTTTCAGCCAGATTCTGCAACGCGACTACTAATCCTTCGGCCCTAAGTTCAGGCGAAAAGAAGCCTCGCGCGAGGTTCCGGGTGAAATCAATTCCTTCTTCAAGGCAGCGCACCAGTTTTTCTGCGTCGCTCGTTTCGGGGGCAGCTCGTATAGCGAGTTTTTCTTTCAACACTTGAGCGGCGAGTGCCGTGCCAGTGAGATGTTGCCCCAGCTTGTCGTGGAGATCATGACCCAGTCGTCGCCGCTCACGGTCTGCTACCTGCGCGATCTCGTGATCCAGTCGCCGCCGCTCAATCATCTCGCGCTCGTATGCTGCAGTCCGTTCGTCGACACGTCGATCGAGTTCCCGAACGAGGGTCCCTAACTTTACCACCACGCCTGCAAAAAGCAGATACGACGCGGAGGCCATTCCAATGTTCCAGAATCCAAGGCCTGGGATTCCAGACGCAAGGTCTGAGAGCACCCATGTCGTGACACAGACAACCACGATGATGATCCCGAATGCAAAGTTGCCAAACCAGGCGGCTAACGAGATAGGCAGCAAATAAAACAAGAGCATCGAGTGCTCGTATCCGGTCACATAATCGATGTATCCAATTATACCAGCGAGTATTAGGCAGATGAACGTCAATGACGTGCGGGAAATTTTGAGACGATAAAAATTCCGCAGGTTAACTATTGAACTGTCAAACACGGATCGGCGCATGGCTTGCCGCTGTGTTATTCATTTACGCTCATTATAATCTTGAACAAATAAAAGATTTGCATGCATTCCTGATCATGCATCCGGCCAAAGCGGTGCTTTGCATTGCCAGATCAGACCCTACATAAAATTCAGATGAATTCCCCGATAGACAATTCGCATCGTTTGCGAAAGAAAAGAAGCGAAGCGGTGACTGCGAGTTTGTGTAAGGGGTGTCGGAGAGGCGGTCCCGGATCAACACCGTGCTAATCATTGAACACCGGCTGGGAAAGTCCCCGTAAAATTCCCAGCCCTCGCAGTCGTAATGGTCGGAGTGATAAGCATACGCGCGTTCCAACCAAAACATCTTGCCGTATCTGAAAGCAGTATGGCCTCCCCAATACTTGCGCCTGCCGGAACGGTGACGGAATCTATCCGTTGGCCGCTGCGAAGTGGTCCCAAAAGCCATTTAGTCTGTGCGGCAGTTGCTTGTTTAGGTGGGTATCAGTCGCCATCGGGAAATCAGCGGACCAAGCCTAACAAGTCCACCGCGACGACTGCCCAGCCCAACCAGGCCATCCTCATACGAGGTCAACTCTTTTGACCCTCTCCAGCGAGAACCTGGGCTTGGCCTTCGTGGTTCGAGTTACTTTGGCAGAGGGGGCGTGACATGCTTTTTGGCAATCCCTGTTGAATGGGTTTTACGTGGGCGCACAAAGCTCACCGCGTTTCTAGAATTGAAAACAACGATACACCAATTCGCCGCCGGGTTCTCCCTCCATACTTTTTGGTTGCCGCCCAGAGAGCAAAAAAGGCACAATG
>DATARG010000214.1:0-8404 GCA_036264275.1 Candidatus Udaeobacter sp.
GAGCTTGAAAATGTGTAGGTAAGCCGCTCGCGCCGGCATGGCCCCGCATCCCTATGCAATGTTCGGCGCTTTCAACGGAGTAGCGGCTGGTGATCGGTGACGAAAAGTGCAAAAATCTCGGTTGAGAATCATTGATCATCAATGGTGCGAATTGACCTGACTGGTTAGAACAAATAACCGTCGCGTGTGACCATTACACTTCGCGGAATGTTCATCTGCGGAATAGCGCTCGTAATCTCTGCCGGAATCTATCTGCTGTGGCTTTGGCGCCCCGAGCATCAGGTCCGCTTTCACACAGAACATTTCTTTCGCGCAATCGACGGCAGAAATTGGGACACTGTTGCTGATTTGGTTGGTGACGATTACGGGGATCAGTGGGAAAACGACCGGACACGGCTTCTTGATCGCATGCGGGAAGGTTTTCGATGGGTGCGCGGGTCCAGCATTACTGCACCCGACGCTGCGGTGCAGGTTGAAACCTCGCGCGCGGTCTGGATTGGCAAAGTCAACGTGTACAGCAGCGACGACGGCGTAATGCAGTTTTTGGATGAACACGTAAACAGATTGCCCGCCCCTTTTGCGCTGGAGTGGCATCACCTTTCAAGAAAGCCATGGGATTGGAAGCTCGTGCGCGTAAGCAATCCGGCATTCCAAATCCCGGCAGATGCTTACTAGCGCTAACTCACGGATGGAGAGCGATAACCCCTTGATCCTCTCCCTCCCTCCCACGGAGTGGAGGACGCGTCAGCGCCAGGTGAGGGTCACTCAAGAATGTTCGTGACCCAAGAAATCCACCTCGTTAGGCAGTGACAACCACCCTATTTCCCTTGAGCTTGTCGCAATTGGCTCTTTGCCGCATCGACTTCGCGTTGCGTTTGCTGGCAAAGAAGAATCCCGCGGAGCTTATCCCCTTGATAATATCGGGCGATGAACTTCTTCTTGGCGTACGTTCCGTCAAGATTCACGCGCATAGGCTGCAGCGTGAAGTCTCCCACGAAATCGATTCGAAGATCAAAAATCTCCGTCCAAAAATAAGGAACCTGCTCGTAACGGATGCGCTTCTTGCCCGTCATATTAGCTCCTGCTACCAGACCTTGTTCGCGGGCGTTATCCCAATGTGTCTGGCGCCGCATCCCACCCATGATTCTGTCCGGGTAGAACGCGAGATCGCCGATTGCGTAAATTCCTTTTTCCTCAGTCTCAAGATATTCGGTGACGGGTGAACCGTGCGGCCCTGCTAATGGAGTGTTGCGTACGAGATCCAGATTTGGTTCTGCGCCGCATGCGACGACGGCGAGGCCGACTGGGAAACGGTTACCGCTCTTGGTTTGAATGTTGCGCAGCACAGTTTTGCCTTCGAATCCGTTAAGGGCTTCTCCCATCGAGAGCACCACGCCGTGTTTCGCAAAGTAATCGGTCAACCACGCGCCAGTCTCAGGGTCGACATAGCGATTCAACAAATAACTGTCGCGGTGCATTAGGCCGACTTTCATTTTCATCATGCGCAGGCTTGCTGCCGCCTCGCATGCCAGCAACCCGCCTCCGACGATCATGATGGTTTTCTCCAAGGTCGCCATTTCGCGTAAAGCGAGCGCGTCACGAATGGTTCGCAGGTAAATGACGTTGCCCAGACTCGTCCCTGCCACCGCCGGGCGTATTGGTCGGCTGCCCATTGCCAAACATGCCTTGGTGAATTCGATGCTTTCACCATTGGCCAGCACAGCCAGGCGACGGTCGATATTGAATTGCGTGACGACGGTGCCGAAGCGTGGCTCGATCTTGTGCGCTTCGCACCAGCGCTCATCGAGTTCCTGGAGCTTTTTCGGGTTCGCTTCCTTTTCTCGCAAAAAGCTCTTCGAAAGAATCCACCGCTTGTAAGGCGGGAATGCTTCCGCGCCAACCAGCGTGACGGAGCCGCGCTTGTCATATTTGCGAATTCCTTCGCAAGCACTCGCTCCGCCGATACCTGCACCAACGACGATATAATCGCGTCGAATCATATATGAAAGTTTGACGATAATTTCAGCGGAGGCACGCCGACAAGCGAAATCGTAAGGGCAAAGTAAGTGTGGTGTGGCGGCGGTCTACGGATGCCGACGATCCTGGCGATTTCAAAGGCACCGTCGACCAAAAAGCGCGATTCCAAGAGATTGAGTGGACGAGCGAAGCCGTTCCTTCTTGCGTTGGCGGTCTTTCTTTAGGCACACTGCGGTCGCCATGAACGAATCCACTACTCAACTCAAGGATACGACAGCGAATCCGGCACCCCTTGGGCTGCTCGGCTTCGGCATGACCACAGTCTTGCTAAACCTCCACAACGCGGGGTTCTACGAACTCAACAGCATGATTCTGGCGATGGGAATCTGCTACGGTGGCGCGGCTCAAATTGTGGCCGGGATCATGGAATGGCGGAAAGGCAATACTTTTGCCACGACTGCGTTTCTCTCGTACGGCTTGTTCTGGTTCTCGCTCGTGGTGCTGATCATTCTGCCGAAATTAGGATGGGCAACCGCTTCCAACAACACTGCGATGGCGGCTTACCTTTTCATGTGGGGTCTCTTCACCGCGGTGATGTTCATCGGCACGTTGCGTTTGCACGTGGCCGGCCAGATCGTTTTCGGCTCGCTGACGATTCTCTTCTTTCTCCTCGCGATTGGGGATTTCGTCAATGCGAGTTCTGGTTTCAAGCAGTTTACCGGCTACGAAGGAATTTTCTGCGGGTTCTCTGCGATCTATGCCGGTCTCGCGCAGGTGCTCAACGAACTCTACGGCAAAGTCATCCTGCCACTGGGAACGGTGATGAAATGATTCAACCACGAAGGACCGAAGCGCACGAAGATGGAATTTGATGAGTTGTCGCGCCGAGTGATCGGGTGCGCCATCGAAGTGCAGAGAACTCTCCGGCCGGGCTTGCTAGAATCGACTTATCGGCAGTGCCTCGCGTATGAGCTGTCGGAAGCACAGATACCATTTCAAATGGAGGTGCCGGTGCCGGTGCGCTACAAAAATGTTTTATTGGATTGTGGCTATCGAATCGACCTGCTTATCGGTGCTGACCTGATCGTCGAGATCAAGTCCGTCGAAACGTTGCTTCCAATCCATCAAGCGCAAACGCTGACCTACATGCGCTTGGCCAAGATTCCAATTGGTCTGCTAATAAACTTCAACGTTACCAAACTACAGAACGGCATTAAGCGATTCGTGCTATAAACCTTCGTGCTCTTCGTGTCCTTCGTGGTGAGATTAACTCGGCTCTTTTAACAAACTTGCCGCGAGTTTTAGCGCTGAGTCGCTTTTGCCGCCAAGCATTCGCGCGATTTCTTCCTGCCGCGCTTTCCCTGTGACTTCATGAAGATAGGAAAATGTGCGGCCGCGCGTGACATCTTTCGTCACGACAAAATGCGACGAAGCGGTCGCGGCGACTTGGGGTAAATGGGTGATGCAGATCACTTGATGGTCACCCCCCAAGGCCTGCATTTTGGCACCAACCGTGTGTGCAATTTCTCCGCCGACGTTCGTGTCGATCTCATCGAAGACGAGTAGGGGAATTGCGTCTTGCGCAGCGAGCGCGGATTTGATCGCAAGCATTAGGCGCGATATTTCCCCGCTGGAGGCGATCGCGCGAAGCGGTTTCAAAGGCTCGCCCGGATTTATGGAAAAATGTAAGTCGACTGAATCAAATCCACTCGAGCGTGGCTTTTCAAGAGGGGCGACTTTTACCTCGAACTCCGACTGACGGAACCCAAGATCGCGCAGATTGCGGCGAATGTTTTCGGAAAGTTTCGGCGCAGCCTTTAGGCGCGCTTTGTGCAGCTCTTCGCCACCGCGGTTCATGTGCGCGCGAACATTTTCGATTTCTTTGGTGAGTCGCTCCAACTCTGCGTCCCGCCCCTCAATTTTCCGCATCCGCTCAGCCGCGCGTTCACCGAATGCGATCACGTCGGCAATTGAACCGCCGTATTTGCGTTTCAACGTCTCGAACAGCGAAACGCGTTGCTCCAGTGCCGCGAGTTGTTCCGGATCGAGATCGAGTTTGTCGACGTAAGCCGAAAGAGCGCGCGCGATTTCAGAAAGCTCGACCACAGCGGCGGCGTGTGCCGAAGAGAATTGCGCCATCGAGGTGTCGATCTTTTCCAATTCTCGAAGCAGCCGTTGGGTTTCCGCGAGCTGCGACAGAACGGAATCGTCTGCTTCGGACAGTTTATTGGCGACCGCGCTGGCCAGCTCGATCAATCGTTTGCTGTTGCTCGCCAGTTTGTAGCGCTTGTCGATCTCTTCTTCTTCGCTTGCGACTAGTTTCGCCGACTCGATCTCAGCGACTTGGTGGCGAAGCAAATCCAGTTCCTGTTCGCGCGCCGTCTCTGCCGTGTTGAGGGCGGCGTGTTCGGCGAGCAATATCTGCAATCGCAGGTAATGCGTTCGATATTCTTCAAGCTGTCGTTCGACGCTTGTGAAGGAATCCAGCAAGCGCAATTGCGTTTCAGGTGACAGCAACGACTGGTGATCGTGCGGGCCATGAAGATCGATAAGGTCGTCTCCAAGATTTTTCAGCACGGACAACGTCGTTGGCGACCCGTTGATGAACTGTCGATTCGTTCCGGTTGAGGAGAGGGTTCGCTTCAGGATCAGATCGTCCTCGCATGGTTCGATTCCCGCTTCAAAAAGCTGCGGGTTCAACTTGTGCAAAGCGTTTCCGCTAAAGACCGCTTCGACCGTGCAGAGATCAGCTCCGGTGCGAATCAGCGATTTGTCCGCGCGTTCACCCAACAAAAGTTGCAACGCGCCAATGATGATCGATTTCCCGGCGCCCGTTTCGCCAGTAATTGCGACAAATCCTGGCCCGATCTGCCACTCGAGTTCTTCCACGAGCGCGAGATTCTTGATTTGCAAAAGAGTCAGAACGGCAGGCATCACGGTAGTCGGGATTTAATCGTTGAGAGTCAGCGCTTGTGAAGATTTCAAATCCACAACAATCGAGTTTCCACTCTTCAAAGGAGCAGGAGTCCGTTTGCCAGCTCGCACAACGGATTATGATCAACGACCGGAGACTATTTCAAGAAGTCCTCGATCAATTTCACGGTTTCAGTCGGCGCTTCGACCATTGGCGAATGGCCGACATCTTTAATCATTGCAACTTTTGCCCCAGGAACGCGCTCGAACAATTTTGCGTGCTCTGGTGGTACGATGGCATCGAGGCTACCGAAGATCGCTAGCAAACGTGGATTCGGCGTGATAGCTGCAAGTCGTTGATAAGGAGGCTTGGCAGTTCGATAAGCAATACTTTCACCGTGTGCACTTCGAAAGGCGCGATAGGTCAATTGTCTCAAATCAGTCACGAATTTCTCAGGGATCGAAAAGTTTGGCGCGAATCCTTGTGCCAGTCCTCTCCGGATTGCCTCGTCGCTTTCGAAATGACATAACATTTCGCCCACGATTGGCATGAGATACACCTTGGTCATTATCGTGAATGTCGTGTCCGCAGTGGGCGGACTATCTATCAGGATCATGCGATCGATCCGTTCCGGGTCGTTTTCGGCAAGAGCGACCGCGACCTCGCCGCCCATTGAATGGCCGATGACTGTGACATGATCGATGTCGAGTTTGTCGAGTAATGCGGCTGCAAGCTGAGCCTGTCTCGTGATAGCGTAGCCAGCCGCCGGCGCAGCGGTTCCGCCATGTCCAATCAAATCAACGCGAATGACACGGTGATGGGCAGCGAGCTCGGCGGCGATATTATCCCACCAGTCGATCGCCGCGCCGAAGCCGTGAAGCAGCAGAATGGCTGGTCCTTGTCCTTCTACCCTGACGTTTGCTGGCTCAACGCCGGTGTCGATAATCTCGCCGCTGTCACGCGCCGCCGCCGGTCGTGTGCGAGAATCGACCCAAATCGTGTTTGCTGCGAGCAACCCGATGGCAAGCAGAACCAGCCCAATCCACCGGATCTGCCAGCCTCGTCGCGTATTGGCAGTTGCCTTCTGACTGTTACGCATTTTTGCCTGGCGCCTTACAAAGACTTGTTTTTGCGAAAGGAACGGCTGGATCTCACCGAATGATTCCGCGCTCGCTTTGTTCAATGAATCGGATGAGCTCGGTGATTTCTTCTGTCTGGGGCAACTCTTTCTGCATCGCTTCGATTGCCTGACGTCGGTTGTGTTTCGAGCGGAAAATGAGACGAAACGCTTCTTTGATTACCTTAACTCTTTCAATCGGGTAATTCTTCCGTTCCAACCCGACCAAATTGATGCCGCGAATCTCGGCCGGGTTGCCGTCAGCAATCATGAACGGAGGAACGTCTTGCACAATTTTCGAGCAGCCGCCGGTGATAGCGAACCGTCCGATCCGACAAAACTGATGTACAGCTGTGAGTCCACCCATTACCGCGTGGTCGCCGACTTGAACGTGGCCGGCTAATGTGCCGTTATTAGAGAAAACGACGTGGTCGCCAACAGTGCAATCGTGTCCGATGTGACTGTAAGCGAGAAAATTTCCGGAATTACCGATCCGCGTTTTGCCTTCGCTGGTGGTGCTTCGATTCACTGTAACAAATTCCCGAAAAGTGTTTTCGTCGCCGATCTCCAGATACGTTGGTTCGCCACGATATTTTAAGTCCTGTGTCTGCTGACCGATCGAGCAGTAGGCGAAAAACTTGTTCTTCGTGCCAGCCTTCATCGGTCCGCAGAGCGTGACGTGGTGCTGCAGCGAGCAATCTGGACCTAGCACGACGTCAGGGCCGATGACACAGTACGGACCGACAGTTGTCCCAGTACCGAGTTCTGCTCCGGGATCAATAATCGCCGTCGGGTGAATCTGCACGTCGCTCATTTATCGAGGAACGTGAACATCAGTTCGGCCTCAGAGACGATCGCGTCGTTGACTACGCAGTAGCACTTCGTTTTCGCCATGCGATTGCCACGCGCTCTGGTCAACTCGGCGTGAATGAAAATCGTGTCGCCTGGAAAAACCGGTTTGCGAAATTTCACCTCGTCGGCGCTCATGAAATAGCCGACACGGCTCGAAGTCTTCGTCAATTTGAACAAAAGAATACTGGCCGCTTGCGCCATCGCTTCTACTTGCATTACTCCAGGCATGACTGGATGACCGGGGAAATGCCCCTGAAAAAACGGCTCGTTAATAGTGATGGATTTTATGGCGGTAATTTTATTTTCGCCCTCGAAGCCGATGACCCGGTCCACCATCAAAAAGGGGTAGCGATGCGGAAGGATGTTCATCACTTCGCCAGTGTCCAGACCGGAATCGCCTATTGGGATCGCGCGCGGTGTGCTCATCGCGCTTCTCCGTGTCTGCTCGCGAGTGAGCGCGCGCACCAATTCCGCATTCGCGGCATGTCCCGGCTTCACCGCCACCACGTGACCGCGGATACGCCGGCCGACTAGCGCGAGATCGCCGATAATATCGAGGATTTTGTGCCGTACGAATTCGTCTGAAAAACGCAAGGGCTCCTTGCTCAACACCGCCTCGCCGCGCACGACAATCGCGTTTTCGAGGCTGCCGCCCTTGATCAGGTTCTTATCCATGAGTGTCTCAACATCCTCGTAGTAAACAAATGTGCGTGCCGGAGCGATTTCGCACTCGAAAATCGACGGCGTAAGTTCCAACGACAAAAACTGCGTGAATTGATTGTTTGGTCCGGCCTGTGTGCACGAAATGCGAAATTTGTCGTCCGGCAGTACAACCAGCAGCGCACCTGTTTTCGCTTCCACATGCATCAGTTCGCGCACATCGAGAAATTTGCGCGGCTCCTCCTGAGCTGTTACGCCGGCTTTCTTGATGAGATCGACGTACGGTTGCGCGCTTCCGTCTCCGATTGGCGGCTCGTTTGCGTCCATTTCTACAATGGCGTTGTCCACGCCCATTGCCGAGAGCGCGGCCAGTACATGCTCGACTGTATGAACTCGCACCGAGCCTTCGCCAATTGTTGTTGCGCGTTCGACCGTCTTTAGGTTTTCAATTCTTGCGTCGATCGTCGGCTCATCCTGCAAATCTTTGCGTTTGAATTTAATTCCGTGATCCACCGGCGCCGGATGCAGTTTAAGCGTAACCTTTTCTCCAGTGTGCAGCGCAGTACCGGTAAAACCGGCAATCTTGCCAACAGTGTGCTGAAACTCAGGAGCGGCCATCGCGGGCTTAAATAGCAGAGATTTCGAGTCGTTACCAGCAGGCGTTCACATTGCGCTCGCTCGAAACACCTCGCTTCCGCGAGGTGTTGATAAAAGGCCTCATCTCAATTCAAAGTCGCCGCAATCGAACGCCATCATCTGATCAACATTCGAGATGCGAAGTTGATACACCCTCGTTCCGTCATCGTACCAAATATCGACGGTGTTCTCACCTTTGGCCGAGATCCCTGCGCGCGTCACATTCGGTGTCTCACTGATTTTGAATA
>DATARG010000254.1:0-18406 GCA_036264275.1 Candidatus Udaeobacter sp.
AATCCAGAACCGAACGATGACCGTCGTTTCCTTCCAGCCTGTTAATTCGAAATGATGATGAAGCGGAGACATGACGAAAAACCGCTTACCCGTGAGTTTGAAGCTAAGCACCTGCAGGATCACTGAGACTGCTTCGATCACGAAAACGCCACCCACTACGACCAGCAGCAGCTCCTGTTTACAACAGATCGCCACAACACCGAGCATTCCGCCGATCGCCAGCGATCCCGTGTCTCCCATAAAGACCCTGGCCGGATAACAGTTGAACCAGAGAAAGCCCAAGCCCGCGCCTATAAGCGCCGCGCAGACAACGGTCAGCTCGCCGGCGAACGGATAAAACGGCACTTGTAAGTATTCGGCGACTCGGAAATTGCCGGCCGCGTAACAGAGCAAGGCATAGGCAAACGCGACGGTGATTGTGCATCCGCTAGCCAAACCATCCAGTCCGTCTGTGAGATTCACCGCGTTCGATGTGCCGACGATGACCAGCACAAAAAACACGAAGGTGAACCAGCTCATGTTTGCAATCACCGGCGCTTTAACGAAAGGCACGTAAAGCGTGCGCGCCTGCACTTCTATCAATGGGTCGGTGAGAAACAGGCCGGTGATGATGGCCGCCAGGATAATTTGGAAAAGGAGTTTAATCCGACCGTGAATCCCTTCGGATTTCTTTTTCGTGACCTTCAGATAGTCATCCGCAAACCCAAGCCCGCCCAGGTAAACCATGCTGAACAAGGCGATCCAGACGAACTTGTTATCGAGACGCGCCCAGAGAAGGCTCGAAACAACTACCGCCCCGATCACCAGCACGCCGCCCATAGTCGGCGTGCCTTGCTTGCCTCCTTGCAGTTCGGCTAGACGGTGGACTTCCGCCGCTCCCCGGATCGGTTGTTCGGCTTTCAGTGCTCGCAATTTTTCGATGATGAAATTTCCAAAAATCAGAGTGGTCAAAAACGCAGTGACCGCCGCGGCAATCGCCCGGAATGTGACGTAGAGAAAAACGTTGAATCCGATGAAACGCCCACTCAGGTGATGGAGGTAGTACATCATGGCGAAGTCACGACTGCCGAATTTTGACTACCGAATTGCTCAATCACCTTTTCTGTGCGCGCCGCCCGACTTCCTTTGATCAATACGAGATCTCCCGGCTCGGCAATGTCGCCTAACAACTTGGCAGCTTCGCCAGTCGATGGTGCAGAAAAGACTTTGTTCAAACCGGCGCTGCGCGCGCCTTCTGCAATCAGTTCTGCTGCGTCACCAATCGTAATCAGTTGATCTACGCCGAGGGTCGCTGCGGTCTCACCAACCTCCCGGTGCCCACGCTCGGATTCAGTTCCGAGTTCCCGCATTTCTCCCAATACCGCGATGCGCTTTCCCTCGGCGTCGAGCTCGACGAGCGTGCGCAACGCCGCCTTCATGGAGTCTGGGTTGGCGTTGTAGCTGTCATCGAGAAATTGCACACCACCGATTTCCTTAACTTGCAAACGCGCTTTCGTGAGCGGGGCTGCGGCGAGGCCGGCAGCGCATTCCTCGATTGATAATCCAAATGCCCGACCAGCGGCGACGGCCAGCAATGCGTTCTGGACCATATGCGACCCCGCAACGGGAAGTTGTGCGCGGCAACGATGCGCGCCCTCAACAATAGTGAACTCTGCGCCCTCGGCACTTTGGCGAATTTCGATGGCCTGCACGGTTCCTCCTGTGGTCCCTGCAAATACAACTTTTGCGCGGGCACGTTCAGCGATTCCTTTACTGAACGAATCGTCGGCATTCAGAATCACTGTTCCCTGCGGTTCGACCGCTTCGGCCAGTGCTGCCTTTTCCACGGCGATCGCGTTGCGTGAGCCCATGAACTCGATGTGTGCTACGCCGATATTGGTGATGATCGCTCCATCGGGCGCGGCGATTTTCGAGAGTGCTGCGATTTCGCCGGGATGATTCATCCCGATCTCCCAGACCGCAATTTCATCCTCCGAAGTCGCTTCCAGAATGGTACGCGGCAGACCTACGTGGTTGTTGAAATTACCTTCGGTCTTGGTGACGCGAAATCTTCGCGCTAGCACCGATGCGGCGAAATCCTTCGTGCTCGTCTTGCCATTGCTTCCAGTGATTGCGAGGACTTTCAGTCCGAGCGATTGCCGGTAATTGGCTGCCAGTGTCTGGTAGGCCTGGAGCGTATCGGTTGCTCGCAGAAGTGCGAAAGTGGTCGGAACAGTGCCCGGCCAATTGAGATCAACGAGCGCACCTGCAGCACCCGCTTTTGCAGCGGCTTCGACAAAGTCATGGCCCTCAAAATTTTCGCCGCGCAATGCGACGAACAATTCACCCGATTTGATCGTGCGAGAATCGGTGCTGATCTTATTCGTTACAGTTGTCCCATCGCCGGATGACAATGACGCTCCGGCGAGCTGTGCGATTCGAGAAAGACTCAGCGGATTCATAACTAAAGTTTCACGGGATGATCTTCTATCGCGCGGCGCGCGACCTGGATGTCATCGAAGGGGATGGTGTAATCTGCGAACTCCTGATAATTTTCGTGCCCTTTGCCTGCGACCAACACAATGTCGCGTGCACCTGCGAGAGCGACGGCGCGATTAATGGCTTCGGTCCGATCGACAATTTTCTCGTAACGATTCGATCGAAAGCCTTTTTCGGTCTCGGCGATAATCGCGCTCGGATCTTCCTTGCGCGGATTATCAGACGTGATGATGGAGTAATCGGCGAGGCGGTCGGCCATTTCCGCCATTAAAGGCCGCTTTTGCCGGTCGCGATCGCCGCCACAACCAAAAACCGCAATCAACCGATGCGGCTGGAGTTCCCGCAGAGTCTTGAGGACGTTGGCGAGCGCGTCTGGCGTGTGTGCGTAATCCACGAACACTTGAAATTGTCGTTTGGCAGGGACCAACTCCAGGCGGCCCGGAACTTGTGGCGCTGTCCTAAGACTGAGGACCGCGCTTCGCAGGTTAATTCCCAACGCTTCCGCGGCAGCAAGCGCTGCAATGGAATTTGTCACGTTGAAGCGGCCAATTAAAGGGAGACGAACCAGGTAACTCTTACCGCGAGCGTCAAGTTGGTACGATGTTCCTGTGAATTCGGCGCGATAATTGGATGCGCGGAAATCGGCGCGCAATCCCATCCCGTAGGTAACAACTGCCACGCGTTTATCCAGCTTTTTCAGTAAGTGTTGGCCGTAACGATCGTCAACATTTACAATCGCTACGGGTTTGGTCTTTTGTTTTTGGTCTGCGAGTCCAGTGAACAGCTTGGCCTTGGCTTCAAAGTAGTTTTCCATCGTGCCGTGAAAATCGAGATGGTCCTGAGTCAGATTTGTGAACACGGCGACATTCCATTCGATCCCGCGTGTGCGCTCCTGCGTCAGCGCGTGCGAAGAGACTTCCATCGCCGCCGCTTTGCAGCCTGCATTGGCGATCTGGGCCAGAAGCTCTTGTAAATCGAGCGACTCAGGTGTGGTGCGAATTGCCGGCAAAATCCTCTCGCCGATCTCGTATCTAACCGTTCCGATTAGTCCGCAGCGTAATCCGGCGTTTTCGGAGACGTATTTGATGAGAAATGTCGTCGTGGTCTTACCATTTGTGCCTGTGACCGCGGCGAGTTTTAATTTGCGTGCCGGGTTTCCGTAAAAACTTGCTGAAAAATCAGCTAGCGCGGTGCGAGTATTTTCGACCGCCAGACAAGTAATGCGCGGATCTTTTTGTTCGCGCTCGGCGACGATCACCGACGCCCCTTTGTCGATCGCGTGACCGATGAATTGGTGCCCATCGGTTTTCTCACCCCGCAACGCCACGAACATGGTGTGCCTTTGCACTCGCCGCGAGTCATATGCGATATTTTCCACCGGGCGATCAACTGACCCGATGACTTGGCGAACTGGAGTCGCAGCGAGAAGGGTCTTGAGCTGCATGAGGCTTTAACATCTCCTAGAGGAGACGGATTTGCTACGGCGAACCCAGGGGAGGCACTCAACGTTGCGAACCATCGGTTAAGGCGATTCGTGCCGCCGGCGCGGTCTTGCGGAGTCGCTCTGCCGGCTTTGGTTTTTCGACTCGCTGAATGGGAATCGCTTTGCGAATCTCCTCATGCGGCTCAAGATCAAGGTAGTGGGCGGCCTTTTCGGCAACGCGTGAAAAAATTGGCCCGGCAACTTTCCCACCGTAATTCAACTCAGGTGTGCTCGTGTGCGCGTCATCCAGCACAACGAGGCCGACAAACTCGGGATGATCGGCCGGGAGATAGCCAAGAAACGAAACGACGTACTTTCCATGGTCGTATCCGCCCTGCGGATTGACCTTTTGCGCGGTTCCGGTTTTTCCGGCAATCGTAAATCCAGGCACCGCAGCAGCGGCAGCTGTTCCTTGATCGCTCACTACGCCGCGCAACGCATCACCAATTTGTTTGGCAGTTTCAGGGGAGATGACCTGCCGCAGCACCACTGGCGATACTGAGCTGATTATTTTGCCATCCGCTTCCGTGACGGATTTTATAATCCGCGGTGTGACCAATTTGCCCCCGTTGGCGATGGTTGCCATTGCGGTGGTCATCTGCAATGGCGTCACGCCGACTTCATGTCCCATTGGAATGCGTGTAATGGAAATTTTGCTCCACGCTTGCGGCGGCCGAATCACTCCATTGATCTCACCCGGCAGCTCAATTCCGGTGCGCTCGCCAAATCCAAAGCGCCGGATGTATTCGTAAAACTTTTGATCGCCGACAGTCAAAGCCAGCTTCGCTGCCCCGATGTTGCTCGATTTGATCAGAATGTCGCGGACGCTCAAATAACCATACGCGCGATGATCGTGAAGAGGAGAGCCACCATAATTCCAGAGACCGTTCTCACAAAAGACCTCTGAATCAGGACGCAACTTGTGTTCATTGAGAGCAGAGGCGGCAGCTACGATCTTGAAAGTGGAACCCGGTTCCATCATGTCGATGATGGCCCGGTTTTTCATTTGTTCGGGCTTGGCTTCGGAGCGGAGATTTAAATCAAAGTTCGGGCGGTTAGCGATGGCCAGAATTTCACCTGTCTGCGGCCGCATCAGAATGATGGTCGCTTTTTGTGGGGAGTACTCCTTCATCGCCGCGTCGATTTCCTCTTCGACAATACTTTGCAGCCCGAGATCGACGGTCAGATGCACTTGATAACCGTCTCGTGACGCGCGCTCCTGCCCCCGATAAGGCACAATTTCCTGGCCTGCGCGGTTGTGCTCGATGAAGCGGTAGCCGTCCTGTCCATGCAGGTATTCCTCCATTGAGGCTTCAACGCCCTGGATGCCGTGGTGATCGAAATCCGTAAATCCGATTACGTGGCAAAGCATCGAGCCGTTGGGGTAAATGCGCGTAGCGTCATGCTCGAAATAAATTCCACGCAAATTGCCGGCGCGGAGTTTATCACCGATTGAATTTGCTTGCGCCGCCGCCACTTCACGCTTGATAACGATGTAGCGGCGACCGCTGTCTAATTTTTCGTGGAGTTCCTGGGAAGGGATCTCCAGCTCGGCATTCAGGAGATCAACTGTTGCTTGCACATCGCTAAGATGCGTCGCGTCCGCCACGACCGTTTCCACAGGAATGTTGTGCGCGAGAACTTCATCATTCGCGTCCAGGATCATGCCGCGTTCGGCGTGAATGGCCTGCTTGTAAACGTGTTTTTCCGCAGCGAGCCCGGCGTATTCGTCGTGCTTGATTGCCTGTAGATAAATTAAGCGAAACGAAAAGATGCTGAACAGGCCGATGAAAGCAGCACAAACCAGAGCGCAACGAGTTCTGCTACTTGGATTCATGTTGCGCCAAAGGGTTTACGACAGGTTGAATCGCCTCTTCGTCCGTCGATCGTGCGGGAATCGTTAGCCGCACAATCTTTGAGTCTGAGACGGGAATCATTTTCAGGTAGCCCTCTTTTAGGCGACGTTGCAAAGCCGTGCGCGAGGTGAGCCCCGCGATTTGGCCGGCAGCGACATCGTTTTGAGTGCGCAACGAAGCGAGCTCGTTCTCCATAGCCTTTCTGCGCTCGCCAAGATGATACAGTTGGAGCGTCAGATAGACATAGGCCAGCCCGGCGAGCGCAAGAAACGCCGTCATCACGATCCACCGCGCTAGTGATGCCGCGTTCACGGTGTTACAATTTCGACGACGTGATCGGTTCATTTGATCTTCTCGGCTACGCGCAATTTCGCGCTTCGCGATCGAGGGTTCGCGCGCTGTTCTTCCTCGCTGGGCTCCAATAGTTTCGGTGTAACAAGCGCAAGATCGTGGTCGGGATTGCGCCGCGGCCCGGGCCACTCGGGTCTGTCGAGCCATTCCTTGCTATGATCGCGAAAAAAATTCTTCACCATCCGGTCCTCCAGCGAGTGAAAAGTGATCACCGCGATGCGTTTGCCTTGCTCGAGTCGCGCAGTTAAGACGCGCAGGCCTTGTTCCAGTGCGCCTAACTCGTCATTCACTTCCATCCGCAGCGCTTGGAACACTTGAGTGGCCGGATGCTGTCGTCCGTGGCGTCCCACGAGTTTTTCGATCGTACGCGCAAGAGGGAGCGTTTCACGAAACGGCGAAGTTTTACGAATCTTTACGATCATGGTCGCGATGCGTCGTGCGGCCGGTTCTTCACCCAGTTCACGAAAGAGGCGGGTCAATTCCTCTTCGCTGTAATCGTTTATGATTGTCGCAGCGGTGAGGCTCGTTCGCGGATCCATTCGCATGTCGAGTGGACCGTTTCGAATCAAACTGAACCCGCGCTCCGCATTTTCGAGTTGCCGCGAAGAAACACCCAGGTCAAGCAGCGCGCCTCCAATGGTGCGAATCCCAAGCTCATCCAAAACGCGATCTGCGTGTCGGAAATTCGCCTGCCGCACGATAATGCGGCGGCCGAGATGCGCCAGATGCTCTATCACGTGCCGAACGGCATCAGGATCTTGATCCAAAGCCAGGACATCTGCACCACTTTCTAAAAGGGCTTCAGTGTGGCCGCCGCCGCCACATGTTCCGTCAAGGATCAGGAAGCCTGCGCCGGGCTTAAGCAATTCAAGCACTTCCCTTTGCAGAACCGGACGATGATAAATAAAATCCTCGGCCGGCTGCGATGGCTCTTCTGGCATTTTTGGATCGAGCGCGAACCATGCAGGCGGCGCAGTCCAAAGAGGATTGATGACGTGTTGATGCAACATAGCCTTACAATCCGATCTCCTTCGCGACATGCTGGTAGGTAGCTGTTTCCTCTTCGTGTGCCCGTTTCCAGCGTTGTAAATTCCAAATTTCAAAACGCCCGCGATTGCCTACGAGCGCGACTTCATTTTTCAATCCAACTTTCTGGCAAAGTTCGTCCGACAAGACGAGGCGACCCTGCCGGTCCGCGGCTGCGTGTTGAGCGCGGGAATGCAACTGGCGCAGGAACACGCGGCGATCGCGCGCTGAAACTTTCTCATTCGTTTCCGCGGCTGAACCCATTTTCGCAAACTCCCTTGGCGACATGACCAGCAAAAATTGATGTGCTGCCTCAGGCAAAAGGATGAAATCCTCAGCACGATCGCGCCGCCAGCGCGATGGGATGGTAATCCGATTCTTCTCGTCGATGGAATGCCGGAACTCTCCGGCATAGAAGCGTTCTGGTTGGGAATCGGCGTCCATTGTCCTGTGGAGCAATAGCCCACTTTCCTCCACTTGACCCCACCTTTAACCACCTCCATTGCAGGCGGTCAATAAAAATCTTCATCATTTGCCAGTTAAATTCCGCCAGAGGAGCGACCTAGCCCGTTCTTTCCCGAGCGAGGAAGATTAGGATTACTCTGATTCTTAGCTGCGACATTCATGAAGGTTCTGTTGCGCCGCTGCGGCGAAATTCGTAAGCTCGTCCGAATGATCAAATGTTTCCGGTTCGCGCCCGGTCTCGCGTGCGCTCTTCTTGTGTGCGGCGGCGCGACTGGATTCGGTCAGGCTTCGAGCGATGCCGTGCGCGTCACGATGTCAATGCATCCAGACGGCTCGCGCACCGTTTACAACTTTGACAACGCACAGCACACAGCAGTGTCGACGACAACAGATCCGGATGGCAAGGTTCGCGAGACAATTCGGTATCAACTCGACAATGCTGGCCGCTTCTCGACGGGAGACGTTTTTGGACCTGATGGTCGCGTTCGGCTTAAGAGTCGCTACAAGTATGACGACGCCGGTCGCATCTTGGAAGAAACTCAAAGCGCGGCCGACGGCACGCCTCTGAACAAGATCGTTTACAGTTACGACTCAGCGGGCAGGCAAGCTGGTTATTCCGTTTTCGATGCCTCAGGGAAATTAGTCAGTCGCACCGGCGGCACTATCGGCCGTCCGTCTCCCTCGGCGAAGCCGCGCGAAAAACCCAAACGGTAGCCGTCAGGGCGTCGCGCTTGGACTGAGGGCCGTTGTTGGCGAAGGCGAGGCAGTGCTGTGCGTTTCGAGCGGCAGTTTCAAGTTATTGAAGTCGGGGCCGCTGATTGCGAATGTGCCGTCGCGTCCGTCCACCCGTGCGCAAAATGTGCCGTCATTGTTTTGAGCGCCGACCGTCAACTTGTGCGTTGTCTTGTCATCAGCTGATGTGCTGAAAGCGACCACCAGTTGTGGTTTATCAAAGGCTTGCTGAGGCGTTGTCGGTTCGAGCCAGCGCAGCGCATAGAGGTCCGACAACTTTGTGAGCAGCGATTGCAGATTGCCCTGATTGATCGCGCCGCTTCCTTTCAGCCAATGCCATTGGTTGTTTTGATCCCTTTCTAACGACAGCTCTTTGTCGATCGTGACGCTGACCCTGTGAATCTGTTCCGGCTTAAACTTAAAAATCGATAAATTTTGCCAGCGCAGGGGATCAGGTGAAATCTGATCGAGCAATCCGCGACGCACTGCCACCACGAATGGCTCATCCGTTAGGCGCGCATAAACGCTGTCGCCTTCGTCTTTTCCAAAGGCAATTGTGGCAAAGGGTTGCTCGCCCGCTTTCGTTTCAGCGGTGTTCTCTGAGGCAAATGAACTGAACGTCAATTGCAGTTGTGGTTTATCGAGGCCGTACTTTGGAAGATTAGAAGCGACGTCTTCGACGAATTTTGTAACCCGCTCATTTTGCAACGCATCGATCATGCGCCGAACTGCGCCTGAATCCGCTGGTGCGTTGTTTCGGTTTGCGATTGTCCAATTCCCGTCTTTGCGTGCGAGAACGGTTTTACTTTTGCCAGGCGCGTCGATCGTGATTCGATCAAGAATGTTGGTGTCGATCCGAAACAAATGATTGTCCCGCAAGTCAGCCGGCTTGGTATTAAGGATCTCCTCGAGTTTTTTCGGCAACGTGTAAACGGAGCCGCGAGGAGTGAATCGCACATACACCTGGTCTGTTTCTTTCTCGGGTATTGCGCCGATTTGCAGAGTTTGGCCTTTATCCTCCCGGCCGGCGACTTTAATGGACTCGCCGATTTCAACCTTCTGATCTTTTGTCTGCTCCTGGTCGAACAGCGTAATTGATCCGCGGGGCTCGGCTAATCCGTAAGGACGCAGGTCGCCACGATCCTCAGCAACGAATTGCCCTATGCGCGCCGAAGTGACCTGCGAAATCAGGTCGTTTACCTTTTGGTCGTCGGCGCGCGCGCGCAGCGGCTTAAGTATTTCCCACTGCGTGTCTTTCTTCTCCAACTCGATTTCACCTGCAGGCGTTTTCAGTGATACCCGTCGCACCTGTGCGTTACTCAGTTCGGTCAGTCTTTTATCCCGGAATTCTTCCGGCTTCTTGTCGATGTCTTTCTTTACCGATTGACCGGCGAGAAATGTCTCCTTTGAGTTCTGGAACCGGACATACATTCTGCTTTCCATTGCCGCGTCTTTGCCGAACAAGATTTCTGGTGGGCGATCATGCCCCAGTAATTTGAGTTTCAGCTTTGGATTGTTCAGGCCGTACTCAGCGAGCTTACTTTTGTCGGCATCGATCTCTTTCGCCGTGATGGTTCCCTCTTTTTGCCAATTCTCCAAGTCCGACAACAAAGTTTCGACCAACGCGCCATCGGCCTGATCCTTAATAGGTGTTTCCAAGCGCCATTTGTTGTCGCGTCGCCGGATCTCGATCTTTTGGTCGCCGTTTTGGATCACGATTCCGTCGATCTTGGTTCGATCAAGATTGACCATGTTTTGCGCCTGGCGCCGGGCTTCTTCCGTACTTGGTCGCTTCATTTCGATGAATCTGAAATAAGCGACGCCTGCGAGCGCAATGATTGCCAGGATGAGCGTGTTCCTCCAATTCATGTCAGACGCGACGTTGCCACCACACGACTGTTCCGATGGCGGCGGGAATCAGCGGCATTAGAACCAGAATAACCCAGCGCAGCCGGCGCAATGCCTCCGGGTCGAGGTTGAACGTGAGAGGCTTCGGAATTTTTGGCGCGATACCGATCATTTGTTCGCGGCGTAACACCCAGTTCACTGCGCCGGAAACAAAATCGAGTGCCGCCTGATCCTGCATGATGGCAGTGTCTTGGACGAATGTCGCATTGCTAACGGCGACAAGTCGCGACGAGTTCACCTGCACCCGAGCATCGGCGCTGCCGCCTTTCTCCGCCGAGGCCGCTATTGTCAGCGGCATGTCGCCGGCCTTTTGCGCGTCCGCCTGCAGCTTTGGCTGATTATCTGAATTATAATCAGTCTCGGCAAAGTAACCTTTTTCTGCCTGGATGAGCGGCTCCAGCCGAATGTTTGCTGCTCGGCTGCGGTTCGGGTCTAGCGTGAGTGAAGCTGTGCCGCCGACGAAGATTGTCCGTACATCAGCCAGCCGCTTTGTAACAGGGCTATCGGCGAGGAAACGCGCCTGGACATCTCTCGTTAGCGCGAGTTCTTGAATTCCTGTGCGCACGAAAACCATCAGCCTGTCGTCATTTACTTTGACGCCCAACTCATCAAGAAAGGCACGTAGCCTGGGTGTATTCGCTGCGGGATCGACAAAGACCAGGATGCGTCCCTGTTTGTCCCAAAAGTTGCGCAGCACTTGCATTTCGCGCTCGGAAAAATCGTATTGAGGCCCGACGATCATTGCTGCACTCACATCAGCCGGGATGGCCTGCTGATCGAGAAGGTTCAGCTCCTGGAACTTGATGTTTTCATTCTCGATAAATGTTTTCAACAGAGAGATCGGGCTCGTGGGTGCCGAGAGCGCAGGTTCCTTGTGACCGGTGACGTAACCCAGCGTTTTCTTTTTTCCTTCCACCAGGTCGATCATCGCGCTGGTGATCGCCTGCTCGCCTTTGAATGCAGCGACCCGCGGACCTTCGCCCAGCGCCATCCCGCTCTGGTCAACATCGGCCATCTCCGATGCTTTCACCGTCTTATTGTGACCGTCATAATCGAGCACCAAAAGGCTCTCGTCCGTGACGACCTTGTATTTGTCGAACAACTCCTTGGCGCGCGAAAGATTCCGCTCCGGATCAATTTGCTCGAGGTCGACTTTTCCTTTTCCAGCGTACTGATATTCAGTTAGCAGGTTCTGAACGTCCGCAGTGATCGGTGTGTTCGGCGAAAAGAACACGGTAATGCGCATCTTTCCCTTGAGCGTGTTCAGGAAACGCTTCGTCTTGTCAGACAACGCATATTTCTGGTCGCGTGAAAAATCCCAACGCTTGTAGTGTTTGAAGGCAAGCGAGTTCACCATTGCAGCGAGAAACAGGATCAACACGATCTGGACGACCACATTGAGACCGATCCGGATCCGGCCAATTTTCATCCTGCGGCGCGTACCAGGCTCCTTTGATTCATCAGCCATATATCAGAGCCTCCATTTTCGGGATTGGAATGCCTGATGCGTGAGCATCAGCATGACAATGGTCATGCTCACGTAGAGAACGATCGGCCGCGTGTCGATGATACCTCTGGAGAACGTTCCCATGTGTTCGATCGCAGAAAAATAGCCGAGCAAATCGCGAGTCGCGGAGGTTACATCCAGCAGAATGAACTGCACTAAGCCGAGGAAAAACAGAAGCGTAATTGCGCAGAACGATATGATCGCCGCAATAATCTGATTCCGGGTCAGTACCGATGTAAGGCAACCAATGGAAAGGTAAAACATTCCAAGGAGCAAAAGCATGAGGTAAGACCCGAAGTACGCTCCGGGGGAATGAGCGGACGGTTGATTTGTTATCCGCGCGAAGATCCAAAAATAAACGAGCGTTGGGATCCAGAGAATCAGGTAAAAGATCAGAGCGCCAAAGAATTTGGAAAGTACTACCTGCCAGTCCCGAACAGGTGCCGTCGTAAGCGGCTCAATGGTGCCGAGCTTAAATTCTTCGGCAAACAAACGCATGGTGATCAACGGGAAAATCAGAACAAACGCGAACCAAAAGAACACTGAATTGAAGAAGGCCTCTTGGATTGTGTATTGCACCTGGCGCTGGTTCATGAACGAGACTTGGAAATAAAAATCGATCCCGCTGATGATCAGGAAAAAGATCATCACGATGTACGCGATCGGGGAATAGAAATAGCTGCGCACTTCGCGGATGAGCAGGGTAAGAAACTTACGCATCGATCGCTCTCCTTTTTGTCATTGACTTCAAACCAGATCCGGATGCGTCAGCTCGACGAAGACATCCTCGAGCGTTCCCCGTCGTTGAGTCAGTTCGCGTACGGCCCAACGCCGCTCAATGGCAAGCCGGAAAACCTCTTCGCGCACGTCCGCACCGGATTCGACTCGCAGCGAAAATCGCTTCCAATCGGCTCCGCCGTCTGTGACCACGTCTCGAACGCCCGGAATCTTCTTTAATTGCTCCTCGCCGTTGTCATTTCCGACCTTTGCCTCAAGCTCTACGCCACCGGCTTGTCTGACTTTTCCGAGCAAATTTTCCGGTGTATCGCATGCTTCGATTCGCCCTTTGTGAATAATGATTACCCGGCTGCATGTCATCTCCACCTCGGGCAAGATGTGGGTGGAAAGCAGAATCGTGTGCTGCCTGCCCAGATTCTTAATCAACTCCCTCACCTGCCGGATTTGATTTGGGTCGAGACCAATCGTGGGCTCGTCCAGAATAAGAAGGTCGGGTTCTGCCAGAAGACCATCCGCAAGACCGACGCGCTGGCGATAGCCTTTAGATAAGGTACCGATGAGCTTTCGTTCGACGTCCTTGAGACCGCAAAGTTCCCTCACATCACCAACCCGCTCGCTAACGCGTCGGTGCGGAACACCCTTCAGCGCTGCGCGATAATTCAAATATTCTGTCACACGCATATCGCTATAGAGCGGAACATTTTCGGGCATATAGCCGAGGTGCTCTCGCGCCTGCAGCGATTGTCCGAAGACGTCAAAGCCGGCGATGCTGGCGCGGCCAGAAGTCGGCGGCATGAAGCCGGCCAGGATGCGCATGGTGGTGGTTTTGCCGGCGCCGTTCGGCCCGAGGAATCCCATGATCTCGCCCCGGCTCACCTCGAAATTCAAACCCTGAATGGCAGTCTGGCCAGCGTAACGTTTCGTTAAATTCTCAACCTTGATCATTGTGCGACACTTCGATGAGACAACTGAACCGCGATAGCGTTGCCAATTTTTTTACCGCGCAGTGAGGCTTAAGGCGGCCAGTTCGTGATTTTGGCCGCGGGCGCGAATCACGCCTACGGCGAAGTCCACGTTCGCGCCACTCTCCACGGAGCGCAATGACTCCTCAACTTGCCTGACGGAAGAAACGTCGGACTTGTTAACGCGATACAGCACCATGCCGCGCTTAATCCCGGCGTCGTCTGCCGGACTGTCCGGTTCCACTGCCGTAATTAACACGCCACGGCCGCGGAGATAACCGAGCGCATCGCTCAATTCCGAACTCAAGTCTTGCAGCTGGATTCCGAATAATTTCTCGATACGCGCACCACCGGGTTCAGCAGGTGCAGGCGAGCCTTTTACTTTGCTCTGCTTCATCGCCAGTTGCTTAAAACGATTGACACTGTCGCGGACAACGTCGGCCGGAATGGCAAACCCTAATCCCTGAGTAGGAACCCCTTGTGGCGTAAACGCCATCTTCGCGGATGCAATACCTACCAATCGGCCAGAGAGATCGATTACCGGGCCGCCGCTATTCCCAGGATTAATTGCCGCGTCGGTCTGCACCAAACCCTTGTACTCGGTCTCATCCACGGTGATATCGCGTTTGACTGCACTCAGTACACCGCGGCTGATAGAACTGCCGTAGCCCGCCGCGTTGCCGACGACCATCACTGTCTCGCCCAGCAAGTTCGGGGAGATATTGTCGAGATTGATAAAAGGGAAATCGGTTTGCGCGTCGATCTTGATAAACGCAAGATCGTTTTTGTCATCGCCGGTGATATAACGAGCGCGGTAGGTCTTTCCGTCGTTAGTCGTTACGTGAATTTTTAAATCCGCAGCGCGCTCCGCCACGTGCTGGTTTGTCACGATGTAACCCGTTGGATCGATGATGAATCCAGACCCAAGACTTTGGAGAGTCTGACGTACTTCGCGCGGTCGGAACCGATTGTACCCAAAGAATTGCCCGTAAAAATCGTCAACCGGGTCGCGCACAGCCCGTCGAACCACCCGCTCGGTATTAATATTCACGACCGCAGGCAAGACCTTCCCTACAGCCAAAACAGCCGGTTCCGAAGCCGGATCGGCCTGTGCGAAACACGGCGCTGAAGCCGCGACCAGCAAAAAAGCCGCCACTGCGCCGACACCACGATTTTTCAGAGGCATACGCGCAGCAAGTAACGAGACCGCCTTTGGACTGTCAACTTGCCGTCATCCGTAATCATTGGACATTAATTTACTATGCGCACCTCAATTGACGCTCGCGCAAATCTTCACCTGATCGAGGAGAAGTATCGCCTTTGGCAACAGAACCCTAACTCGGTCGATTCGGGGTGGTCTGCATTTTTTGAAGGATTCGAACTGGGAAGTCTTCCCGAGCTTAATGGGGCAACCGAAGCCTCTGTCGAGGCTCGCGAAGCGGCATTGCAGACGCGTATCGATGGGTTGGTTTACGCTTATTGCACGCTTGGTCACACAATCGCGCGCATGGATCCCCTCGCAGAGAAGCGGCCGATAAATCCACTGCTGCGTCTGAGCGAGTTTGGGTTCACCGATTCGGACCTCGATCTCCGCGTTTCATCGAAGTTTTTCCTCGACAATCGGTCAATGACTTTGCGCGACATGATCGCGGGGCTCGAGAGAATCTACGCCGATTCGATCGGCTCAGAGTTCATGCATATTCAGGATCCACGCGTCCGCGAATGGATCAGACAGCGACTGGAAACGCGTCCACACAAACATTCGACGTCTCGTGCAGTCCAAGTCGCGCTGTTGCGGGCCCTTCTCGAAGCCGAATCGTTCGAAATTTTTCTGCACACCCGCTATGTCGGGCAAAAACGCTTCTCGTTACAAGGATCGGAAACGCTGATGGTTGCTCTGGAAACAATCCTGCACAAATGCCCGGACGGCGGCGTTGAGGAGATTTGCATGGGAATGGCGCATCGCGGGCGGCTCAATGTACTTGCTAATTTTTTGCGGAAATCGCTCAAAATCATCTTCACCGAGTTTAGTGAGAATTACATTCCCGAATTGGTGGCCGGCGATGGTGACGTTAAATATCATCTCGGTTATGACGCCGTGCGAAAGCTGGCGTCGGGCGCGGAGGTGGAGATCCGACTCTCGTCGAACCCCAGCCATTTAGAAGCTGTGGATCCAGTCGTCGAAGGCAAAGCGCGCGCGCGGCAACGCATTCGCGGCGACACCGAGCATCGGAAAAAGGTGTTGCCGCTGCTCGTACACGGCGATGCGGCGTTCATTGCGCAGGGCATTGTGGCCGAGACGCTGAATTTGTCGCAGCTACACGGTTACAGCACCGGCGGCACTATTCACGTCGTAGTGAACAATCAAATCGGTTTCACTACGCTTCCGAAAGATGCGAGATCGTCGCAGTACGCTACGGACATCGCAAAGATGATTGAAGCGCCGATTTTTCATGTGAACGGAGACGATCCGCTCGCAGTGAAATTTGTCAGCGATTTGGCGTTCGATTTCCGCCAGCAATTTGCCCGAGACGTTGTGATCGACTTGTATTCCTATCGTCGCTATGGCCACAACGAAGGCGACGAACCGTCGTTCACACAGCCCGATCTTTATGCAAAAATCGAGAAACGTCCGTCTGTCACGCAGCTTTATAAGCGCGAGTTGCTCGATGCCGGAACGCTGAGCGAAGACGACGCTGCTTCGCTCGAGACCGAGTTCGCCCTGCGACTGGAAATGACGCGCGATGAAGTGAACGCGATCGAAAAACGCCGAGCGAACCAGAAAGCAAGATTCAGAGAATCCACGGCCATCTTTCAACCTGAATACACCAGCGAGTCCGAGCCGACAGCTATTAGCGAGAAGACGCTGAAGACGATCGTCGACGGTCTGACGCGTGTCCCGGACGGTTTCGAAGTTCAGCCAAAGATACAACGCATCGTGATCGATCATCAGCGCAAAGTCTTCGAGGACGGTGGTCCGTATGAATGGCATTTTGCCGAAGCGCTTGCGTTTGGGTCGCTCCTTCTCGACGAAATTCCGGTTCGATTATCGGGCCAGGACAGTTCGCGCGGGACGTTCAGCACACGGCACTCAGTGCTTTACGACGCGAAGACGGGCAAACCGTATGTGCCGTTGATGCACCTGGCTGAAAAGCAAGCGCGCATTTGCATTTACAATAGTCCGCTCTCTGAGGCTGCCGTGCTTGGATTCGACTACGGTTACTCGCTCGAGTATCCAAAAATGCTTTGCCTGTGGGAGGCGCAGTTCGGCGACTTCGCTAACGGCGCTCAAACGATTATCGACCAATTCATTGTCTCAGCGGAATCAAAGTGGCAACGGCCCAGCGGGATTGTGCTGTTACTTCCGCACGGGTACGAAGGGCAGGGACCGGAACATTCGAGCGCGCGGCTTGAGCGCTTTCTTCAAGAATGTGCAGATGACAATGTCCAAGTCTGCAATGTTACGACCGCTGCACAGTATTTTCATGTGCTGCGCCGGCAGATGAAACGCGACTTCATCAAGCCGCTCATCATAGCTACGCCGAAGAGTCTGTTGCGCGCCAAGTATGCCTCGTCTCCAGCTGAAGAATTCATCCACGGCCGGTTCGAAGAAATTCTCGGCGAAGGTGGATCGGCTTCTCCGAAGACGATCAACGCGTTCGGAGAACGCGTCCCACCCGACAATGTGAAGCGCATCATCTTTTGTTCCGGCAAAGTCTATTACGACCTGCTCAATTACCGAAGCGATCGCCAGATTGACGATGCCGCGATCATCCGTATCGAGCAGCTTTATCCACTGGCGGAGAAGAAGCTGCGCGAAATGCTCAAGCCGTTTCCAAAGAACGCAAAATTCGTCTGGTGCCAGGAAGAACCTCAAAACATGGGTGCATGGACATTCATCGAGCCGCGATTGCGCACGCTTTTCTGCACCGAGATCGCCTACTCCGGCCGCGAAGCCAGTGCCAGCCCGGCTGTCGGCTCGCTCGCCCGGCATAAGCGCGAGCAAGCACGGCTGGTCGCCGACGCTTTTTCAATTTGAGCTGATTGGCGCTTCTCAAGGCGCGAATCGTACCTGTGATCGCGTTGCTTCGCGACTTGACGGATGTTAGCGTCGCCCGCTCGCCATGAGCCAGAATTACAAAGACACATTGAACCTGCCGCGCACGGATTTTCCGATGAAGGCGAACCTTGCCGCACGCGAGCCGGAGATGCTCAGGTCTTGGCAGGAGATGCGTCTTTATCAGGAGATTCAAAAATCGCGACAAGGCCGAGAACTGTTCGTTTTACATGACGGTCCGCCGTTTGCCAACGGCGATGTTCATATGGGCACGGCTCTCAACAAAATCCTCAAGGATTTCGTGGTGAAATCTCAGACGATGCTCGGCAAACGCGCGCCGTACGTTCCGGGCTGGGATTGTCATGGTCTTCCAATCGAATACAAAGTGGTCAAAGAATCGCGCGCTCTTTCACCACTGGAGGTGCGTCAAAAATGCGAAGCGTTTGCGCGAAGATTCATCGACATCCAGCGGGAGCAATTCAAGCGACTCGGTGTATTCGGCGACTGGGAACATCCTTATCTGACGATGGATCCCAGGTACGAAGCCGAAATTCTGCGCGCGTTCGCAGTGTTCGTTGAAAAAGACTTGGTGTACGAGGCGCAGAAGCCTGTCTTTTGGAGCACCGGCGCGCAAACCGCCCTCGCCGAAGCCGAAGTGGAATATCAAGAGCGCGACGACACCTCCGTTTACGTCAAATTCCCGATTCTTGGCACGCCGCAGCTTCGGGGGGCGCCGGAGGGCACAGCCATCGCCATCTGGACAACAACTCCCTGGACGTTGCCGGCGAATCTGGCCATCGCTGTGGATCCGAAAGAGAACTATGTCGTCCAAGAATTTTCGCT
>DATARG010000288.1:0-2996 GCA_036264275.1 Candidatus Udaeobacter sp.
GATTCGCCACGATGCGTTTCCCAATTGAAAGATGTCTCCGGCGAGACTTTCGACGGCGAAATCTTCGTTCACCGTGCCCACGAACGTTTCCGACGGCTCGAGAATCACTCGATAATCGGCATTATCAGGAATGGCTCCGCCGGAAGTTAATGCAGTTAGTCGCGCCCCACGGCGGCCGCGCAAACGATGATTGATCCCGTCATGATGAATCAACGCCGAGCGGCGCCCACGCTTTGTGCTGAAGCCTTCGGCGAGCATTGTCACAACCTGGTCGAACTCGCCGCGCGAGAGATTGCGATACGGCCACGCAGAACAGACGAGTTCAAAGAATTCGTTCTCATCCCAATCTTCCGTCGAAGCTGCAGCAACGATTTGCTGCGCGAGCACATCCAGCGGTTTTTCGGGAATCGTTAGGCGGTCGAGTTCGCCACGTTTGATGCAGCGTAGCAGTGCTGCGCACTCGATCAGCTCATCGCGACTCAACGGAAAAATTCGACCTTTCGGCAAACCACCACGCCCGCTTGCCTCGATATACGAATCATTGCGGGCAGGCTTATGCTCAGCGCGGCCGACACGTTGGAGCAAGGTGGCTATCGAGCGCGTCGTCCCCAACTGGCAAACGAGATCAACCGAACCAATATCAATTCCCAACTCCAGCGATGCCGTAGCGACGAGGGCTTTCAATTCGCCACGTTTCAATCGGTCTTCCGCTTCGAGCCGCAACTTTGCCGAAAGACTGCCGTGATGTGAAGTGATGGCATCGAAGCCGAGCAACTCGCTCAGATGATGCGTAACGCGCTCGGCCATGCGACGCGTGTTGACGAAAACCAAAGTCGTTCGATGCGCCTGAATCAACTCTGCAACCCGATGATAAACCTCTTCCCAAACCTCATTCGACATCACTGCTTCCAACGGCGATTTGGGCATTTCGATCCCCAAATCCAGTTCGCGGCGGTGGCCAATATCGATGATCTCGCAATCCGGATCGCCCGCTTCGTCCACTGCGCGACTGCCAACGAGGAAACGGGCTACATCCTCGATCGGTTTCTGCGTTGCGGATAAACCGATTCGCTGTAGCGGAGCTTGCACCAGTGCGGCCAAACGTTCGACGCTGAGTGCGAGGTGCGCGCCGCGGCGGTCATCCACTACCGCATGAATCTCATCCATTATAAGCGTGCGCGCGGTACGCAACATTCCCCGGCCCGATTCGGATGTAAGCAGTAGATAAAGCGACTCCGGGGTGGTGACCAAAATGTGCGGCGGCCTTTTGATCAACGCCTGACGTTGTGCCGCTGTCGTATCGCCGGTGCGCACCTCGGCCCGAACATCGATGTCGTGACCGTTTGCCTCGCCCAGTAAAGCGCGAATCCCGGAGAGCGGTTCCTGAAGATTCTTGCGTATATCGTTGCTCAACGCCTTGAGCGGAGACACGTAAACGACTTGCGTCTCATCAGGCAAATGATCTTCCGCGGCCTGTCGAAATAGCGCGTCCAGAGAAGCAAGAAAAGCGGCGAGTGTTTTACCGGAACCGGTCGGTGCGGAAATCAATGCGTGCCGGCCTGACTGAATGGCCGGCCAACCACGCATTTGTGGTTCGGTCGGTGAACCGAATGTTTGTTCGAACCAACCGGCGACAGCGGGATGAAATTGGAAGGTCTGCATGGGAAAAAAATCGCGAAACGCGGAACAAGTAATTTAGATACGCGCGCAAGAAAGCAAAGTTACAGAATTCTGTGCCACGTCGCTGCGAGACGCGCCGCGCACGCCAATAAATCTAAACAATTTCGCTTCGCACAGCGAAGCGGCTACATCAGGTGCTCGTGCGCAGCGTGATTACTTCGCGCAACATGCGCAGGCTGTCGCGGAAAAAACTAACTTTACTGCCTTCGGCATGGTTCCAAAGCACTGGAATTTCGCGGACCCGCAAACCGGCACGGTGCGCGAGATAGAGCATCTCCACATCGAATGCAAAGCCATCGATCCGCGCCGCTTCTAGAATCGGCCGGCACGCCTCGAGGCGAAATGCTTTAAAGCCGCATTGTGTATCCCAAAACGGTAATCCGGTGGAGAGCCGTACCAGCAAATTAAAAACCCGGCCGGCCTGCTCTCGCCGCCACGGTTGATGGACTCCGATTAAGCTGCGATCGAGCGCACGGGAGCCAAATGCAATGTCCACCTCGCCATTTGCGATCGGTTCGATCAGCTTCGGCGTTTCTTCAAGTGGTGTAGAAAGATCGGCGTCGGAAAAAAGCCCGATCGGTGTCCGTGCAGCAAGTAATCCAGTGCGCACCGCAGCGCCCTTCCCGCGATTCGGAAAATTCTCAAACAAACGTGTGGCGACCTGTGCAGACTTCAATTTTTCGCGGGCGATTGCTCCCGTTCCATCGGTGGATCCGTCATTCACCACAATCAATTCGCTTTCCGGAGCATTGGTAGCCAGGTAATCGAGCGTGAGCCGCAACGTCTGGCCGACGCGGGCCTCTTCGTTAAAACAGGGAATGACGATTGAAAATGCTGGCAGCATGGAGGCGTGGAGGAGGTTGAAGAGTTAAAGCGTTGAAGCGGAATCACCGATATACGCTTCAATGCTTAACGCTTTAACGATAGATTTCGATGACAAACTTGCCGTTCGGATCGACGTAGCCGCGATACATTCCGTTTGTGTTAAACGGCAATGCGATTTCTCCATTTTTGTCGATTGCGATCAAGCCGCCAGTGCCGCCCAACTGCTTCACTGTGTCGAGAGCAGTCTGCGCCGCTTCCTGCAACTTCAGCGCGCGATATTGCATCAGCGCTGAAACTTCATGTGCCGCCGATGCACGAATGAAATATTCGCCGTCTCCTGTGCATGACACAGCGCAGGTCTGGTTATTCGCGTAAGTGCCTGCACCAATCACCGGCGTATCGCCGATTCGTCCGGGCATTTTGTTTGTCATGCCACCGGTCGAAGTCGCTGCGGCCAAATTACTGTCTTTATCAAGCGCAACTGCTCCAAC
>DATARG010000020.1:0-21779 GCA_036264275.1 Candidatus Udaeobacter sp.
CGATTGGAAAGATCGAGCAGAGCGGTGGAAAAATCTGCGTGCCGAAAATGGAGATTCCAAAAGTTGGCTGGCTCGCCTACGCGGCAGATCCGGCCGGCAACGTCCTCGGAATTATTGAACCGGATACGACTGCGCAATAAAGGAAGAACAAAAGTTATGTCATCAAATACTATTCGACTTCACCGCGTCGTCCGATCGACGCCCGAAAAAATCTACAAGGCTTTTCTTGATGCGGACGCGATGGCGAAATGGCTTCCGCCGAACGGATTCACCGGAAAGGTGCATCAGATGGATGCGAAAGTTGGCGGCAGTTACAAAATGTCTTTCACGAATTTCACGACGGGCAAGGGTCATTCCTTCGGCGGGACGTACGTTGAATTGACTCCGCACGAACGGATCCGTTACACCGACAAATTCGACGATCCAAATCTGCCTGGTGAAATGCAGACGACTGTCACGTTAACAAAGGTTTCTTGGGGAACGGACTTGAACATCGTGCAGGAAGATGTGCCTGGCGTTATTCCCGCTGAAGCCTGCTATCTCGGGTGGCAAGAATCGCTGGCTCAGTTGGCGAAACTAGTCGAGCCTGAGATTCCAGGTTGAAGCGACGGGCGGCTTCACCACTCTATAACGGTGCTGGCCCAGGTCAGGCCGCCGCCGAACACAACCATCAACACGTAATCGCCGCGTTTGATTCGTCCAGTGCGGTTGGCTTCATCGAGCGCAATCGCTACAGCGGCAGCAGAGGTGTTCCCGTATCGATCGAGGTTCACGAACATTTTGTCCCGCGAAATGCCAAGCCGATCGGCGATCGCGTCCATGATTCGTAAGTTTGCCTGATGCGGAATGACGCAGGCGATGTCCTCGATGGAAAGCCCCGCCTGGTCGAGTGCTTTTTTGGCCGCGTTCAGCATCGCGATGACAGCCTGTTTGTACACTTCCTTGCCGGTCATATGGATGGTAGCCAAATTCATATCCGCGTTTTCACGCGTGATCGGGCAACGCGATCCACCGCCAGGCATAAACAGGATGTTGGTGTACTGCCCGTCGCTTCCGATGTGAGTGGTGATTATGCCATGAGGACTGCCTCGATGACGCAAAATAGCCGCTCCAGACCCGTCGCCGAACAACACGCACGTATTGCGATCGGTCCAGTTGGTGATTGAGGTTAACTTGTCTGCGCCGATCACGAGAACGGTGTCATATGTGTGCGATGTGATGAACTGCTGCGCGATTTCCAACCCGCAAATAAAACCCGCACATGCCGCGGAAATATCGAGGCAGGCAGCGTTCGCCGCTCCGATTTTCTTCTGAACGAAGCAGGCTGTCGCCGGGAAAAGCATGTCGGGTGTGGCAGTCGCAACAAGGATCAGATCGATTTCCTTTGGCGAAATCTTGGCCTGCTCAATGGCCTTCAACGCTGCTTTCGCCGCCATGTCGCTCGTATTTTCATCCTTTGCAGCGACACGGCGTTCCTTAATACCGGTGCGTGTGGTGATCCATTCGTCGCTAGTATCCACGATGCGCGAAAGATCGTCGTTACTCAGGATCTTCTCAGGCACGTAACTTCCCGTGCCGATTATTGAGACCGTCCGAAGCGTTTTATGAGAGCGCGGGTTCGAGCGGGGCTGTCGTTTCATGATACCGGCGAATCTCCTCGACGATATGCGGGTTCACCTGCTGTTCAATGGACTCGGCGGCCACGCGCAGCGCGTTCTTGATCGCCAGCGGCGTGCTCGCGCCGTGAGCGATGATGCAAATGCCATTTACCCCCAGAAGCGGACTGCCGCCGTACTCTTCATAATTCGTCTTGGCCTTGATCGTTCCAATGGCATTCTTTGCGAGGTATGCGCCGACCTTTCGCATCGGCGTACGCATGAGCTCATGCTTGAGCCATTTAAACATCGCCACCGCGATCGATTCGCACGTTTTCAAGATAACGTTGCCAACGAATCCGTCGCACACGACAACTTCAACCGGATCTTCAAAGAGATGGCGGCCTTCTATGTTGCCAATGAAGTTAAGCGAACTTGGTCTAAGCATCTTGAATACTTCCTTGGTCAGTTCGGTGCCTTTGACATCCTCGTCGCCAAGCGAGACCAAGCCAACGGTCGGATTCGTGTAATGCAGAACATGGCGTGAATAGACGGTGCCCATAAACGCATATTGAAGAAGGTGTTCTGGCCGCGCATCGATATTCGCGCCAGCGTCGATCAAAACGAAGACATTCGTCTCGGTCGGAAGCACGGCGGCGATCCCCGGCCGATCGATTCCTGGCAACGTGCGAAGCTTAATCGTGCTCGCGGCGACGGCTGCGCCTGTGTGGCCAGCGCTCACTACTGCGTCCGCATCACCGTGCTTTACAAGATCGACAGCGCGGCTGATTGAGGAATCTTTCTTTCGCCGAACGGCGGTCCAGGCGCGATCACTCATGTCAACGACCTGAGTGGAATGCACAATCTCGATCCGCGAATCGTTACACTGGTGTTTGCGCAACTCGCTTTCGATCTTGGCCGAGTCTCCGACCAGATGGAGCTTGGTGATCTGTTTGTAATCGCGCAGCGCCATAACGGCGCCGGCAACAAGGTTAGGCGGGCCAAAGTCACCGCCCATCGCGTCGAGGGCGATCTTCATCGGTGCGAAACTTTGCGAGCTAAAACGATTGATTGCAAAGCGAAATTTTTAGCCGCTTCGCTGCGCGAAGCATGGCGGGAGCCTACGTCCCCCACAAGGCGATGGCCACAGTTACTTGCCTTCCAACGTCAAGACCTGGCGGCCACGGTAATACCCGCAGGATGGGCAGGCGATGTGCGACGGCACACTACTTCCGCATTGCGGGCATTTGTTGAGCTGCGTAGCGTGCCAGCGGTTTGCCGCTTTTCGCGTGCGCAATCGCATCTTTGATGTTTTGCGTTTTGGAACTCCCATTGAAAACAATTAGGAAAGCAGGAAATCAGGAAAAGACAAACGGGCGATCTACAATTTTAGCTTGTCCAACGCGCTCCAATCCGATTTCCGGTTCGCATCCTGCTCTTCGATTTCAAGCTGTTTGGCCTTACAAACCCGATCACCGTCTCTGTCGCAGTGCGGATGTGCCGGTAAATTCAGCAACAGGTCCTCGCGCACGAACGGTGTCAGGTCGACCGTCTCCGGTCCGTGCAGCTCTGTGTGCACGGCGAACGCGGGCACTCGAATCTCATGCACAAACTTTTGCAGACACGATACGCAACGCAGTTCCACCATTTGGGACAACGAGCCGTTCGCCCATAGCCCGCCGTCAGCAACGCCCACATCGATGTCGTAGTGGAGAGGACCGGCGCAGCGAATTTCCTCCGATGCCAACTCCTGGATGGGACAATCTTCTTTCCCGCTCAGATGCAGACCTTGGGACGGGATTTGTTTCAGATGTACTTTCATGAGCTGATCCCCCAAATTTCATTGGCTAAATTTCCCACTGAGCGCTTTGACCACGCAACCCGGAACAAAAGTTGAAACATTCCCGCCGAGCCTGGCGATTTCCTTAACGATGCGCGAGCTGAGATAAGTGTATTCCTCCTTCGGCATCAGGAATATCGTTTCTACGGCGGCATTCAGATTTCGATTCATCAACGCCATTTGAAATTCAAATTCAAAATCCGAAACTGCGCGCAAACCTCGAATCACGGCTCCTGCGTTTTGAGCACGGGCAAATTCGACCAGCAAGCCGCTAAACTCGGCAATTCTGACGTTCTCGATTTGGCCGGCGGTCTTTCGCAGCAAATCCAGGCGTTGCTCGAGCGAGAAAAGCGGTTGCTTCTCGTCATTATGCGCGACTGCCACAACGACTTCGTCGAATAATTTTCGCGCGCGCTCAATCACATCCAGGTGGCCATTGGTCACCGGATCAAAGCTGCCGGGGTAAATTGCCCGTCGCATCCGCGAAAATCGCAGAGGAATGGTGAAATGAAAAGCCGAATGCGAATGAGAGGCTTGACCGGGCAAAGTCATTCCTTTTGTTCGCTGCGGTTGCTTAAGGCTGATCAAACATCACATTGCGATTAACTTCGATGCTCGATTCATCGCCTTACAAGACGATCGCCGTAGCGACAACTTTTTCGCCGCGATTCAAGCACGTTCTTGCTGAAGCAAAGCGGATTCGCGACCGCTTTTCGAGCGAACTTCATCTGATGTACGTAGGCAGACGAAATCACGAAACGACGGAGAAATTTAGTGACGTGCTCACTGAACTGGAGCTTCCAGCTGATTCGCCGATCCATTATGAAGAGGGCGATCCAGCAGAGGCTATTCTGGCCGCGCTTGCGAGGGAAAATATCGACATGCTCGTGGCCGGTGCGCTGGAGAAGGAGGTCGTCTTACATCCCTTTCTGGGCAATGTCGCACGCCGCCTGGTGCGGGAGGCGAACTGTTCAGTGATGCTGTTCACGCATCCGCAGAAAAACCCGAAACCGCTGCGCCGTATCGTATTCATTGCGGACCACTCACAGCAGGGATTGGTGGCATTGAAAACGACGCTGATGCTTGCTGAAGCAGAATCGTGCGAGCGATTGTACGTGATTGGAATCATCACTGCGTTTGATGAAGCTAGGGCTTCGATCGCCGGCGAAGCCAACGAAAGTGTCTCGCATAAGCCAGACCATGGCGAGGAAGACGCGCTTGAGGATTTCGTCTTGTCAGCCGGTGCGACTGAAGTTCCAATTGAGACGCGCTTCATTAGGGGCGCTACGGGCCTCGCTGCATCCGATTTTGTGCGATCGGTGGAGGCCGACTTGCTTGTCGTGCCGCTGCCGAAAAATCGCGAAACGGTTCAGCCACTGCCGAGCAATATTGCTTGGGTTAGCGATGTGATTCCGTGTAATCTCTGGGTCGTCCGCTGAATAGAATTGCTTTGCAGAGGCGCTTGTGTCAACGCCTTGCAACCGAATCACCGGTTGATACAACCGCCGCTACATGAACGACGCGCCTGAATTTCAACCGTACGGTTTGCCGCATGTGACGGTGATTTTTATCACCATCGTACTGCCGTTTGCACTTGCGGCAGTGGTGCGCCGCATAAAATCTCAGTGGATCGAGCGGATGATCGTCGCTGGGTTGTCGGCTGTGCTGATCTTGAACTACCTGGTTTACCTGGTTTTCATTCGCAGCCGGGGCGTGGCGGATTGGCGGCAGATGTTGCCGATGCAAATGTGCGACTGGGGCATGGTCGTCGTAATGGTGGCGATGTGGACCGGGAGCCAGCGCTGGTTCGAGGTAGGGTACTTCTGGGGGATTGGCGGCACGCTGCAAGCCGTCCTTACGCCGAATTTGCCTTATGGTTTCCCAGACTGGCGGTTCATCAGTTTCTTCACCTCGCACTCAGGCATTATCGTGGGCGTGGTTTTCCTGATGTTGACGCGCGGCTATCGGCCATACCCAATCTCTATTGTGCGCGTATGGTTGTGGTCGGAGTTTTATTTCGTGATCACGCTGGCCGTTGATTTGCTCACTGGCTTTAACTATGGATTTCTTCTGCATAAACCTGAGGCATTTTCGATTTTGAGTTTTCTTTCCGATTCGTGGCCGCTGTATCTCCTGCAAATGCACGGCGTGGCACTGCTATTTTTTCTTGTCCTCTACGCGCCCTTTGCGGTTTTTGACGCCGCGCGAAGAGGATTAATCCGGAAAGCCGGAAAACAGGAAGCAACCCTTTAAAATTACCGCGTTCCTGTTTCCTTAAGAATTCATGGCCAAAACAAAACCATTGCGCGTCGGGAAAGTGTCGATTGGCGGTAACCGCCCCGTCTTCATTCTCGGCCCGTGCGTGATTGAGTCGGAGAAATTTGTCTGGCGCATGGCGAAGAAAATTGCCGAGGCGTGCGCGTCTGAAAACGTCGATTTCATTTTCAAAGCCTCCTACGACAAAGCGAACCGAACTTCTGTCCGTTCGTTTCGCGGAATCGGCGTTCGCGAAGGTTGCGATATTCTCTCGGATATCGGGCGCGAACTGAAGATTCCGGTGACAACCGATGTCCATTCCCCGGATGAGGCTGAAATTGCCGGCGAGAAGGTCGACATGTTGCAAATCCCGGCGTTCCTCTGCCGGCAAACGGATCTCCTGCGTGCCGCTGCGCAAAAAGGTCGTGCGATTAACGTAAAGAAGGGTCAGTTCCTCGCGCCATGGGATGTGCGAAACATCGCCGAGAAACTGATCGCCTTCGGCAACGCACAATTCTGCTTCACCGAGCGAGGCACCACCTTTGGGTATAACAACCTCGTCGCCGACATGCGCTCACTCTACTGGATGCGTGACGAAGGTTATCGCGTCATTTTCGATGCGACGCATTCCGTGCAGCGGCCCGGTGGGGCAGGGGATTCGACGTCCGGCGACGGTATGTTAGCTCCGGTGTTAGCGAGGGCCGCGATGGCTGCGGGGTGTGACGGAATCTTTATCGAGGTACACGAAAATCCGGCCCGCGCTTTCTCCGATGGGCCGAATCAGATTCGGCTAAACGATTTGCCGAAGCACCTTCGCATGTTAAAGGCTATTCATGCTGTGGTTTCAGGTAGCGGCGATTGACCTCGATCGCCGAGGTACGACGAGCATCACCTTTCAAGAGCGGGCAGTTCGGGTGAACCGCCCCTACCACTGTTCGGTATTGTGGATTTGGCTGTTATCGGTCGTGCTCTGCGTCTCCAGTTTGGCGCCTCAAACGTCGGCTCAATCAAAAGGTCGCAAAGGAAAGCCTTCAAAGGCGGGGCCAGCTTCGTCTCCCGGCGAGCAAAGCCTTACTAACATTCCACTGCCTATCGGCCATGAAGCCAAAGGACTTGTGTTGCCAGATTTCGACGGCGATGGGCATTTGCGGGGAAAATTCGAAGCGGGAACGGCGCACCGAATCGACGAGGAACACATTGGCTTTCACCAGCTCAAAATTACAACCTACACACCCGAGAATCAGCAGGACCTAAGAATCGACATGAGTACGTCCGTACTTGATTTGAAAACGCGCATTTTGAGTTCAAAAGCGCGCACCACGATTCAGCGCACGGATTTCAACATTGCGGGCGATTCAGTGGAGTTCGATACGAACAGCAAGACCGGGCGATTAATCGGGAATGTAAAAATGGTGATCACCGACAAATCTCACCTGACTGCAACACCAAATCCGAAGGAATGAAAAGGTTAGCGGTGTTGGTTTGGTTAACTGCATACGTGATCGTCGCGCGATGGCCGGGGCAGATAGCCGCTGCACCGGCGGGCTCTCCTTCGCCAATAAAAGCAGAGAAGCCGGCAACGGCGAAAGTTAAAAACAAGGACAAAAAGAAAGATGACAAGTCATCCGGGACGAACCTATTTGGACCAGGCGGTTTAGGGCAGCAGTCCAATGGACCGACAACGACGGAGATCTACTCCGATGAGGCTTTTTTTGATTCAACTAAGAACATGGGCATCTTTAGCGGCCGTGTAAGGGTAGTCGATCCGCGTTTCAATCTTCAATCTGACAAATTGACAGTGTTCATTACAAAGGGAGAAAACCAGAGTCTGGAGAAAGCGATCGCCGAAGGGAATGTGGGACTTGTTCGCGACCGGCCCGCCGCGAATGGCGGTCCTCCGGCGCGTGCTGTGGGTCGCTGCGATAAAGCCACCTATACAGCTGCTACTGGCGATGTTGAATTGACGGGAACGCCGCGCGTGCAGGAGGGGCCAAATCTTCACGTGGCAACGAGCCCTGATACAGTGATGGTCATTAGTCAGAATAGTGAGCTACGGACGCACGGGCCTAGTCGTACTGAAATTGTCCAGCAGCCAAAGGAAGAGCCGGCGAAGGAAAACAAAGGCGAAGCCAAAAAGCCCGCACCTCAAGCCGCGCCGGCTCAGTCCGTCCCGGCAGCGGCTCTTCCGACACCATGATTGGCCAAACTGCGCCTGTTTCGATTCCGAAACGAACTTCGGCGGTCGCTCCGAAGCCGGCGACCGTTCTCACTACTGATCAACTGGTCAAGATCTATGGCGGCCGCGCGGTCGTTGACGGAGTTAATCTGCACGTCCACGCGAGTGAGATCGTGGGACTTCTCGGTCCTAACGGAGCAGGGAAGACCACAAGTTTTTATATGATCGTTGGCTTGGTCAGGCCAAACAGCGGTCGGGTGATCTTTTCCGACACCGACGTGACCGACTACCCAATGTACAAGCGCGCCCGCCTCGGCATGGGTTATCTGCCGCAGGAAGAATCGATCTTTCGCAAAATGACAGTCGAACAAAACATCATGGCCATTTTGGAGACGCTTCCGATGAGCAAAGCCGAGCGACGGAACCGCTGCGATCAGTTGTTGCACCAGTTCGGCATTGAACGAATTGCAAAGAATACTGCGCTGACGTTAAGCGGCGGGGAAAAACGTCGGCTCACCATCGCACGTTCGTTGGTTACACAACCCAAGCTGCTGATGCTGGATGAGCCCTTTAGCGGCGTGGATCCCATTGCCGTTTACGACGTGCAACAAATCATTGTTAATCTCCGCAAGTCAGGGTTGGCCATCATGATCACCGACCACAACGTGCGGGAGACTCTCTCCATCGTGGATCGCGCGTACTTGATTTACGACGGACGTGTCGAGAGCGAAGGTACAAAGGATTTTCTCATCAACGATCCGATCAGTCGCCAGCTTTATCTGGGCGAACGCTTCAAGATGTGATGAGAATGACGAAGCGCGAATGGCGAATGAAGAAAAAATCGGAGTTCGAAATCGGTAAATTTGTTTGATGTGACCTAGAGACGCGGTAGAGTTTGAAAGGCAATGGAGTTTGCCCTCTGTCACGACGACGGAAAACCGCGCGAGCTGATGACTCCTTCCAAGCAGGAAGGATTTTTTTATGCTCAGTTATGTTTTCGTAATGCTCGGCGGCGCCCTTGGGACTGGAGCGCGCTTCTGGATCTCGGGATTCATTGCCGAACGCGCGGGTGAATTTTTTCCTCTCGGTACCCTGGTCGTAAACATTAGCGGCTCGTTCGCCGTCGGGTTCTTCGCTGGATTTACTGATCCCGACGGGCCAGTTCTTGTGTCGCCGCGATTTCGTCAATTCTTCATGATCGGTGTATGCGGCGGTTACACGACGTTTTCATCATTCAGCTTACAAACGCTCGATCTCGCTCGTGACGGAGATTGGGTGAAAGCGTTGCTGAATACCGGGCTCTCGTTCGGTTGTTGTCTCGCAGCCGTATGGCTCGGACGCATTCTTGCTCTGGCCCTTCTCTCAAAATAAAAATAGCATATGCAAATTCCCGAAGACGCCGTCCTCCTGCGGATTTTCATCGGCGAAAGCGATCGCCATCGCCGTCGGCCCCTGTATGAGGCGATCGTTCTGAGAGCGCGCGAGATGCAAATGGCCGGGGCTACTGTGTTGCGTGGGCCGATGGGATTTGGGAAATCAAGCCATTTGCACACGGCAAAAATTCTTCGCCTGTCCATGGATCTCCCAATCGTGATTGAGATTGTCGACTCTGAAGAGAAGATCAACGCATTCCTGCCTTTGCTCGATGAAATGATGGGTGGCGGTTTGGTCACACTGGAAAAGGCCAAGGTGATACGCCATCGGAGTCAGGGAAAAAGCTAACAAATTGAGAAGCAGCGCTGAACAAGCAATAAGGCGTCATACAAATTGGAAATTGCGGGCATTCACGCTAGAAGTTACGTCTGATGGCGGAAGAACCCGGAACGCAAACAATTACATCCTCAAGCGGTCAACAGAAAAGCGTTCCAATTGTTACCGTTGAGAGTTTTTACAACAGGCACTCCGAGAAGCTGCTGATGAAGCTCGAGGGCCCGAGTGTGGGTTTTCATCGAAAAATTCGGGAGCCGACCATCAATCGACCTGGACTGGCATTGTCCGGGTTCTACACCTATTTCGCCGAGAAACGCGTGCAGGTGCTTGGGGCAGCAGAACATTCGTATCTAAAAAGTTTACCTGCCAGAATTCGCGTCGAGCGATTTCGCAATTTGTGCGAACACAAAATTCCATGCCTAGTGGTGTCGCGCGGGTTTCATCTCGCGCCGGAGTTGTTGAACGTCACCGGCGACGCAAAAATCGCGGTGTTCCGAACTCCGATGATCACGATGAAGTTCATCAACGCCGCAACGATTGCTCTTGAGATGGATTTCTCGCCGACAGTGACGGAATTCGGGAGCATGGTGGATATTTTGGGTGTCGGCGTATTGATCCGCGGCGTTAGCGGCATTGGGAAAAGCGAATGTGTGTTGGGGTTGATTGAGCGCGGGTACAGTCTTGTGGCTGACGACGTGACGCGCATCACGATGCTGGAGGGACGTGAGCTCATGGCCACAGCGCCCGAAATGACTCGCAATCATATGGAGGTGCGCGGCATTGGTATCATTGATGTTGCAAAGGTCTTTGGCATCGGAAGTATTCGAGTGGAAAAACGCCTCGACCTCGTTGTGACGTTAAAGGAATGGGGGGACGTGGAGGAAGTCGACAGAATCGGGCTTGACCGTGAATTTTATGAAATTCTCGGACTGAAAGCGCCTCACGTGACTATTCCGGTGCGGCCAGGCCGGGACATGGCGCGGTTGATCGAGGTCGCCGCGATGGACGAAAAATTGAAGGGCCTGGGACAGAACGCGGCAGTGGACTTCAACACAAGATTGCTTCGGCTGATGGAGCAAAAGAGGGCGACGTAATGGGATTGTTGTATCGAAAAGGCAGCCACGCTGCAGCGGCGCAGAAGCTCGAAAAAGAGCTGACAGTCGTGAACCGGCTTGGGCTGCATGCGCGCCCGGCTGCGATGTTTGTGCGCATTGCCAGCAGGCATCGCGCCGAAATCTGGGTAGCGAAGGAAGGCGAGGAGGTAAACGGCAAAAGCATCATGGGCTTGATGATGCTGGCGGCCGGGCAGGGTTCGAAGCTGCGTATCCGCTGCGATGGCCCAGATGCCGACAAGGCAATGGAGGAGTTGGAGCAACTTATTAAAGCGGGATTCAACGAAGACTGATTCGTCAGATATCTGTCACACAACTGACACCGCGAAAAACTTTCGTGAGTTTGACATTGGCCTTACTCTCGGGAGCGAATGAGCGAGGACGGAGAAATCCGGTTTGAAGGGATTGGCGTTTCGCCCGGAATCGCCTTCGGCAGGATTCATGTCGTGCGCGAAGACTTGGATGAAGTGGCGCGTTACCAGATTGCGCCATCGCAGGTTGCGGATGAAATCGGGCGATTCGAGGCCGGGCTTATCCAAACGCGGATGCAGATTCTTGAGATGCAGCAGCGGATTGCCGAATCCATCGGCGCAAAAGACGCGGCGATCTTCGATGCGCACCTTCTTGTGGTCGAGGACCGCACGTTGATTGATGAAGTTCTCCGAAAACTCAAGACCGATCTTTGCAACGTAGAATGGGCTTTCCAGGAAGTAGCCACGCGATATGCCGAGACGTTAAGCAAAATCGACGATCCGTATCTGCGCGAGCGCGCGCTCGACATTCAGGACGTCACCAAACGAGTAATTCGCAATTTACAAGGCAAGGCTCCCAAAGCATTTCTTTCGCTGAGTCAGCCGCACATCCTTGTTGCTCATAATCTCACTCCTTCGGACACGGCAACCATGAGCCGCGATAGCGTGCTCGGGATCGCCACCGACCTCGGCAGTCGCACTTCGCATGCTGCGATCCTGGCGCGTTCTTTTACTATTCCCGCGGTACTAGGCTTGCACGATATCACTGTGAAGATCGAAACCGGTCAACACGTTCTCGTCGATGGGAGTGATGGCTGGCTGATCGTCAACCCGACGGCGGAAACGCTGGAGCATTACAAGCAGGTCGAATCGCGACGGGCCAAAGTCGCGGCGCAACTGAAGCATCTGCGCGAGACCACCTCCATCACGCGGGATGGACGTCACATCGTTCTTTCAGCAAACATTGAACTTCCGCAGGACGTTGATGCGGTTGCAGCTAACGGCGCCGAGGGAATCGGACTTTATCGTACTGAGTTTCTCTATTTAAACCGCGAAACTCTGCCAAGCGAGGACGAGCAATACGAAATCTATCGACATGTTGCAGAGCGCGTACGTCCGAATCCGCTAATCATTCGAACCTTTGACCTCGGCGGTGACAAACTGCCTGGTGGCGTAATGGACATCGGCGATGAGTTGAACCCTTTCCTTGGCTGGCGCGCGATCCGGTTTTGTCTTGAGAATCAGGAGATTTTCAAAACGCAGCTGCGCGCCATTCTCCGTGCCAGCACTGTGGGCAATATAAAGGTCATGTTTCCCATGATTTCTGGCTTGGATGAATTGCGCCGTGCCATCGCGGTGCTGGAGGAATGTAAACAACAGTTGGGCAGTTCGAGAATCGAGATGGCTGAAAAGGTCGAAGTTGGCGCAATGGTCGAAATCCCAAGCGCTGCGATCTGTGCCAGCGCGCTTGCGCGCGAGGTAGATTTTTTGAGTATCGGAACAAACGACCTCATTCAGTATGCACTTGCGGTAGACCGGGTGAACGAAAAGGTCGCCTATCTATATCAGCCGACGCATCCGGCCATATTGCGGTTGCTGAAAATGGTTGCCGACGCGGCTCACGCGAACCGGATTTGGGTTGGCGTTTGCGGAGAGATGGCAGGCGATGTTGCGTTAGTACCGCTCTTGTTAGGCCTCGGCGTAGATGAACTCAGCGCAGCAGCAACCCTGGTCCCGCGAGTCAAGCGCGCCGTGCAAAGCCTCACAATTCCTGAATGCCGCGAATTGGTTGAAGAGACGTTGAAGCTCAACACTGCATCGGAGATTCTAGAGCGTTGCCTGCAATTAGCGGATGGCCGTTACGGCGATTTGTTGGGCTAGCACTTTGGCGGCGCTTTCTGAACGGCCAACTGGCGAGATTTTTCGTAGACCAGCGCCGCCGCTACGACTTACTCTTCCCCTTCAGGATCGGTCTTCAGTCCCTCTTCCTCCATTTTGCGGAGGACATCGCTCATATCGTCGACTTCGTCCCACACATCCTGGCTGACGTAAATCGGCGCCTTCTGCTGGGTGGCCATCGCGATGCAATCGCTGGGTCGTCCATCCAACTCGATGATCTTCTTTTGCTGCAATTCGTTTTCGACCTGAATAATCACACGCGCGTAGTAGGTGGCATTTTTCAGGTCATTAATGATCACCCGCTCGATTTTTGCGCCCAGTGCCGCGAGCAAATGCGCCATCAAATCATGAGTGAGCGGACGCTCTTTAGTGATGTTACGCATGAACATGGTGATCGCGCTGCCGACAGTTTGGTCGACATAGATGATGAACACCTTCTCATTATTGCCGAGGAAGACCGCGCACCCGCCGCTTGTTGGCAAAACTGCCCGCACCTGTACCTCGATCACCGTTTTATTCACGCGCAAACAGTACGTGTGCGAAGAGGAAACTCAAGCTGTGCACCGGACGCCGGTCGTCCATTATCGCCGTCGTATGCGTTAGACAAACATTTTCGCGTTGCGGGCTTGAATGTTCTGGACGCTGATTAATTGTGCGCATTGCGGTTGGTATCGCGTTGCAAGGACAATGAAAACGGAGTGGGACATCGAATCAGCCATCGCCACATATAACGTGGAGGGATGGGGCGAGGGCTATTTTACCGTCAACGGTTCGGGCAACGTAGAAGCGCGGCCCTTGAAGAATGATGGTGGTTCGATCGACCTCCTCGAAGTTGTTAATGAAGCGCGTGCCAGAAATCTCAGTTTCCCGTTATTGATTCGCTTTCAGGATTTGCTCCGACACCGGGTCGAATCAATTAATCGCGCATTTCAAAGCGCGATCTCTGAGTTCGGTTATGGAAATCATTATCGCGGCGTTTTTCCGATCAAGGTCAACCAGCTGCGCGAAGTCGTTGAAGAAATTGTTGATGCAGGAGAACAATTTCATTTTGGACTCGAGGCAGGCAGCAAGCCCGAGCTTGTCGCCGCGCTTGCGATGCAAAAAGACCCCGAGACTTTGATCATCTGCAACGGCTACAAGGATCCTGCTTTTATTCGGATCGCGTTGCTTGGTCGCAAATTAGGCAAACGGGTCATCATCGTGGCAGAAAAGCTGGAAGAGGTTGAGCAAATCATCCGCGCGTCGAAGGAAGTTGGCGTCGAGCCTTGGATTGGCATTCGTGCTCGTTTACACAGTAAAGGCTCTGGTAAATGGTCGCCGAGCGGTGGCGAGAACGCCAAATTCGGCCTCGACACGACGAATCTGGTTGCTGCGAGTCAGATGTTAAAGGATGCGGCGCTGGCGCATAGCCTGAAGCTTGTACATTTCCATGTCGGGTCGCAGGTGCCCGACATTTCGGTAATCAAAAGAGCAGTGCGCGAAGGCGCGCGATATTACGCAAAGCTGTCGAAACTTGGACATGAGCTTGGTTATCTCGACGTCGGCGGCGGTTTGGGCGTCGATTACGATGGGTCGCGCAGCGATTTCGACAGTTCGACCAATTATTCGTTGCAGGAGTACGCGAACGACGTTGTCTGGAACATAATGGATGTTTGCGACTCCGAAGGTGTCGCGCATCCGGCGATTGTGAGCGAAAGCGGGCGCGCCACTGTTGCGCATCATTCTGTGCTGGTGGTCGAAGCGTTTAGTTCGATCGAAAAAACTCCAACCAAGCTCAAGGTCGAGGCGAGCGAAAAGGATCACAAACTGGTTGCGGACATCCTTGATGTGAAACAGCGCCTGAAGCGCGGAAATCGTCTTGAGAGTTTGCACGACATCCAGCAAATCAAAGAGGAAGCGCAGCAGACATTCGATCTCGGTCTGCTCGATCTCGAATCAAAAGCAAAGATCGACACGGTTTACTGGCAGGTTGCTCACCAAATCGTGAACATGCATCGCGGCTTGCGATATGTGCCGGACGAAGTGAAGCAACTGGAAACAACGCTCGGCGACCAATACATCTGCAATTTTTCTGTGTTTCAGTCGCTGCTTGATCATTGGGCGCTGGGCCAACTGTTCCCGATCATGCCGATTCATCGGCTTACCACGCCGCCTGATCGCCATGGCACCCTCGTGGATATCACATGCGATTCAGATGGAAGAGTCTGCAAGTTTATCGATTTGCAGGACGTCAAGGAGACATTGCCGCTGCATCGAATTCATCCCGGCGAAATTTATTATCTCGGCCTTTTCATGGTGGGCGCTTACCAGGACATCATGGGTGATCTGCACAATTTGTTTGGGCGCGTCACCGAGGTACACGTTTTCCTCGATCCCGATGAAGAGTCTGGTTGGTACATTGAAGAAGTGATCGAAGGCAGCACAATCGGAGAAGTGCTCGCAATGACGCAATGGGATAAACTCGAGCTGACGCGCAGACTCAAGGCGCAAGTAGATGAAGCGATTAAGACAGATCGCCTTAAGCCTAACGATGCAATGCGACTGCTCGACGATTACGAGCGTTTCCTACAGGAATACACGTACCTGAGTTTCAATGGCGCGAAGGCGCCACCACAACCGGGCAGTTGGTTACCGCTGAGCTAATGCCAACGACAAGCGCGGTATTGCGGTTGATCGCGATGCTGATCGTCGCGACGGTGTTGCCTTCTCGAGCAGAGGACGCAATCAGCGGGCGGTGGGTAGGCACCGCGCGAGTTCCTGATGAAGAATTGACCGTCGTTGTCGATCTTGCGCAGCAAAACGGCGCGTGGGTAGGATCGATCATCATTCCGGGGCTCGGAGTTAAAGGCATACCGCTCACGGACATCAAAGTGGAATCTCCCGATGTGAAATTCGCCGTGAAAGGCTCGCTAGGGATTCAAATGAACCTGCAGTTGCTTCCTCCTCCGGAGAACAAGTTGGCCGGCAATTTTGAGCAGGCCGGAAATCATGCCCCGGCAACGCTGCAAAAAACAGGGCCACCGCAGGTTGAATATCCGCCCCGGAGCACGCCAGTGGCAAAGGAACTGGAAGGCGAATGGAAAGGCGACTACGAAATGCTTGGTAACACGCGCCATGTGTCGATCAAGTTTGCGAATCATCCCGGTGGCGCGACGGCGGATTTTGTTATCGTCGGGCGCAAGCACAACGTACTGCCCGTAGATCTTATCACGCAGGAAGGCGATCTGGTGACGGTCGAATCGCACGACATAGGATTCACGTTCGAAGGCCGGTTGAGAGAGGGAAACCTTACGGGCGCAATTCGGCAGGGCGCGATAGAGACGCCGCTCGTTTTGCTGCGCGCAAAATGACATGAACATTTCAAAAATTGTCGTTTTGCTCGCTACGCTTTGCGCGGCGAGGGCGATGGACGCGCAATCGATGTTTCGCGGCGATGCCATTCATGCAGGCACGTATGCGGGACCGGCGCCGCGGCAATTCCATCGCGTGAAATGGAAATTTCCAACTGGCGATCGTGTGATTTCGTCGCCGGTTTTCAAAGATAACGTGATCTATTTCGGAGGAGACGACGGAAATGTGTACGCAGTCGACGCCGCGACGGGTCGTCAAATCTGGAAGCGAGCGACAAACGGACCCATGCCCGCTACGCCCGCTGTCGCTAACGGCACGGTTTACATCGGCAGTTACGACGGAAAGTTTTATGCGTTTAACGCGCAGACCGGCGCGTTGAGATGGAAGTTTGCGACAAATGGTGAACGCCGCTTCGAAGCCAAAGGCTTACACGGAATGCAACCGAAGGACCAGACGATCGCCGACCCGTTTGACATTTTCCTCTCAAGTCCAGTCGTCGCGAATGGCGCGGTTTATTTCGGTAGCGGAGACGGAAACCTATACGCGCTCGATTCGGCCACGGGCGATTTGCGTTGGAAATTTAAAACCGGTGATGTTGTGCACGCCTCGCCTGCGCTCGCAGACGGTGTTTTGTTTTTCGGAAGCTGGGACAGCTATTTCTATGCCGTCGACGCTTCGACGGGAAAAGAGAAATGGCGTTTCCACGGAGGAGAAGACCCGATGATCCACAATCAGGTCGGATTCCAATCTTCGCCTGCGGTGGTGAATGGAACGGTTTACACCGGCTGCCGTGATTCAAATCTGTATGCGCTCGATGCGGCAACTGGCAAAGAAAAATGGCGGTTCTTTAACGACCTGAGCTGGGTGATTACATCGCCGGCGGTTACTGACGGGAAAGTGTTCTTTGCCACATCGGATTCCAGTTTGTACCATGTTGTCGACGCAAGCACCGGCAAGCCCATCGTGCACCAGCAGGGAAAAGCCTTCATGTTTTCGTCGCCAGCAATCGTCAGCGATGTCGTTTTCATCGGCGTGTTGAACGGGACGCTGGAAGCACGTGACTTGAAAACCGGCGATCTGCTCTGGGATTTTCAGGTTGAGAAATCGAAGCGAAATAGCGGTTGGGTGCTCACCGGTGATCGGAAGTTTAATGTGCCATTTCTCTTTCATTCCAACTGGCGTGAAGCGCCGCTTGTGGCAACCGATCAACAAATTGGCATTGGGGGAATTTATTCATCACCGCTTGTGGTAAATGGGGTTGTTTACTTCGGCAGCGCAGACGGATTTCTCTACGCGTTAGAATGAAGGTCCATCTGGTTTGCCGGCAGAATCTGTTCCGCGGCATCTGGTCACTTGTCATTCCGAACGAAGCGAGAAATGGAGCGAGCGGGGCGAGCAACATGGATGGTTGCGCCGCGATGGTAGCGGCGAGAAAGTCCGGAGAGGAACGAGTCAATCTTTCGACGTAAAAATGACGAAAATTTCTTCAACTCCCGTTAAGAATGCATTGCAGAGTGCTGGGCCAATTTACTCGATTCGTGTGCAGGGATGGGTCCGCACCAGGCGTGATTCGAAAGACTTTTCGTTTATTGAGCTGAACGACGGCTCATCTTTACGCAATCTTCAGATCGTCGCGAAAAAGGATGCACTGCCGAATTATGCAGACATCCAGCGGCTCAGCACTGGCGCTTCGATTATCGTTGAGGGCGAGCTGGTCCAGTCGCAGGGCAAAGGACAAAAATGGGAGCTCGTGGCGCGATGCATTGAGATTCTCGGGGGCGCCGATGAGAGTTACCCGCTTCAAAAAAAGGGACATACGCCTGAATTTTTGCGCGAGATCGCGCATCTTCGCCCCCGGTCGAATCTTTTCGGTTGCGTGTTTCGGGTACGCAGCCGGCTCGCATTCGCCGTTCACCAGTTTTTTCAAGATCGCGGCTTCGTTTATGTCCATACGCCGATCATCACCGGGAGCGATTGCGAAGGCGCAGGGGAGTTGTTCCGCGTTTCCACAATCGACATCAAAAATCCGCCGCGGAAAAACGGCGAGATCGATTACGCGCAGGATTTTTTCGCCCGCCAAACTTATCTCACCGTTAGTGGACAGCTGGAAGCCGAGGCGTTCGCCTGCGCGCTTACCAAGGTTTACACCTTCGGTCCGACATTTCGCGCTGAGAATTCAAACACGTCGCGCCACGCCAGCGAGTTCTGGATGATCGAGCCGGAAATGGCGTTTTGCGATCTGACCGGCAACATGGATCTCGCCGAAGAATTGGTGAAGTATTTGATCGCCGACGCGAGGAAGCAGTGCGCGGAAGAATTGGAATTGTTCGGCAAATTCGTCGACAAGGAGTTGCTTGCCCGACTTAATTTCGTCATTGAACGACCCTTTCAGCGGGTTACCTACACAGAGGCAGTCGAACTTTTGAAAAAGAGCGGCGAAAAATTTGAGTTCCCGATTGATTACGGATCAAACCTGCAATCGGAGCATGAACGCTGGCTCACCGAGAAACATTTTAAATGTCCGGTCACAGTTTTTGATTTTCCCAAGGAAATCAAACCGTTTTACATGCGTTCGAACGATGACGGCAGAACCGTTGCAGCCATAGATTTGCTGGTGCCAGGCATTGGCGAAATCGTCGGCGGCAGCCAGCGTGAAGAACGACTGGAAGTGCTCGAAGACAACATGCGACGTCACAACATGGATCCCGCCGATTATAAATGGTATCTCGATTTGCGCCGCTACGGCACGGTTCCACATTCGGGCTTTGGCCTCGGCTTCGAACGCATGCTGATGTTTGTTACCGGCATTTCGAACATTCGCGACGTGATTCCGTTCGCGCGCACGCCCGGCAGCGCCGAATTTTGATTTGCAGTTAGCAAGGTCGGCCTGCTATAGCGACCGGACGCTACTGCGTAACTCCCCTACCGTTATCGCTGCGCTTCTTTCATTCTGGTGAACTCCAGCTTGGAACCGCCTGGCTCTTCGAGCACGAGCTGATCGCCGGAAATCTTCACCTGATAAACTGTCGTAGAGAATGGGGTTTGAATTTTGATCCGGTCTTGATCGCCAAACTTATATCTGCCGGCAACATCTCCCACGTTTACGGAACCGTTGCTCAAGAATTCCCAAACCGTTTGATTTTCAACGCCTGACATACGCCATTTGCCGACGATGCTCGAACTCCCGCAGCTGACCAAAACAAAAAGCAGAACTACCAAAGCAGGTGCCAACACCAGACGTCGATGAAAACCGAATCGCATCAGCCGCTGTTATAATGGCGTGCGATTATCAGGTCGAGCTAAAGTGAAATTTCTGCGCCGCTGCGCTCGCGGTGACGCGAGCTCATATCTGAAGAACGAAAAGCCGAGACTATTTCTTCCGTTCCTTTTTCGATTCGCCGTTCGATTCGCTCGATTCCTTGGTACCGCGCTTGGATTCGCCGGGGCGATATTCTTCTTGTTCGGCTGCGGCGAAAGCCTTTTCCAATCCAACCATGTCTTCGCCGGGACGCAGCGTGTCAAAGGACTCGACTTCCTTGCGTAGTTGTTCTTCGGAATAATTTGCCGCTTTGACCGAGAGCCCGATGCGGCGCTCGATTTTGTCCACTTTGATTACGCGCGCTTCGACTTCCTGGCCCACTTTCAAAACGTCCTTAACCTTCGCGACATGATCCTCGCTCAACTGTGAGATATGAACTAGCCCGTCAATATCGTCCTGCAATTGCACGAACGCGCCAAAGCTAGCGAGCTTGGTCACTTTACCTTTCACCAAGTCACCGATCTTGTATTTCTCGTCGATCGTTTTCCACGGATCGTCGGCCAGCTGTTTGATCCCAAGACTGATGCGTTGATTAACTTTGTCGATGTCGATGACGACAGCTTCCACTTCGTCGCCCTTTTTAAACATCTCGCTCGGGTGATTGATTTTGCGGGTCCAGCTTAAGTCGGAGACGTGGATCATGCCGTCGATGCCTTCCTCCAGTTCCACAAACGCGCCATAGGCGGTCATGTTACGAATGGTGCCTTTGACCTGTCTACCGATGGTGAATTTCTTCTCGATCTCATCCCACGGGTTTGCCTCGAGTTGCCGAAGTCCGAGCGAAATTTTTTGTTCCTCTTTGTTCACGCCCAGAACCACAGCTTCGACTTCCTGACCAACACTGAGAATATCAGAAGGACGCATGATGCGTTTCGTCCACGAAAGTTCTGACACGTGAATCAGACCTTCCACGCCTTCCTCGATCTCAACAAAGGCGCCGTAGGGAACAAGATTTGTGATCTTGCCTTTGATGCGTTGTCCGGCAGGGAAACGCTCCTCGATTTGATCCCAGGGGTTCTTCTGTGTTTGCTTCAGTCCGAGCGAAACGCGCTCCTTTTCCTTATTGAGGTCGAGGACGACAACTTCCAGCTGCTGCCCGACTTTCAACAATTCACTTGGGTGTCCCAGTCGACCCCACGTCATGTCGGTCACGTGCAGCAAACCATCCATTCCATCGAGATCAATAAATGCCCCGAAATCCGTGATGTTTTTGACCGTGCCATCCACACGATCGCCAACGTTCACGCTTTCCAGGAATTTCTGGCGCTTTTCGCTGCGCTCCTTTTCGATGACTTCGCGCCTGCTGAGCACAACGTTCTTCCGCTCGTCATTCAATTTGACGATTTTGAAATCATAGGTGTTACCGACGAACTGCTGCAAATCCTTTGGCGGAACGACGTCAATTTGCGATGCCGGTAAAAATGCCTCCACGCCGATGTTCACCATCAGGCCGCCTTTGACGACCGATCTTACCTTGCCTTTGATCAGGCCGTCGCCTTCGAAAACGGTAACGATCTTGTTCCAGTTTTGGCGATAGGCTGCTTTCTCCTTCGACAGGACGACCATGCCTTCATCGTTCTCCAGTCTCTCCAGGAGAACGTCGACCTCGTCCCCAACTTGCAGCGATTCGGGATCTTCAAATTCGCTCAATGGAATGACACCTTCGGACTTGTATCCGACGTCAACGAGCACTTCGCGTGGACGAACTTCCAAAATCTGTCCCTTGATGATGCTTCCTTCGCGGAAATCTGGCATCGCCTTCGACATCACGTCCTGCATTTGAATCATAAAGTAAGTAAGCCTCCTCTTTCAGTACAGCGGCGCTCTAATCGGACGCCGATGTCCGTACATCTGGCTGCTGCCAGATGCGGAATGGGGACGGCATACTAGGCGTTTTCGTGCCTTTGGTCAACTGACGTGCTTCGGTGGCGCGTCGGGCGTTCAGCATTGAGCGTTGGATGTTTCGCCTCTATTCTAGAAAGAACATGTCACTTCACCGATTCCTGATCTTGATTGTTCTTTTAGCAGCCGCTTCAGTGCGCGCTGAATCCCAGCCCGAGCAAGCTGTTCTCGCCGCGATCAAATCGCCGCAAACCACCGTTGTTCACTTGTGGGCGCCGTGGTGTTCCAACTGTCAGGCTGAGCTCAAGACTGGCGGGTGGACCAAAATGGCCAGTGACAATCCGCAGGTAAAATTTTATTTCGTTTCGGTTTGGAATGACGGACAGGACGGGCGCGCAATGCTCAACAAGTTCGGGTTGGCCAACCAG
>DATARG010000050.1:0-1923 GCA_036264275.1 Candidatus Udaeobacter sp.
CTGCGCTGAAAATCCCGACGATTGTCGGGGCGAAATCGCCACACCGCAGTACCAGCGTTTGCAGCATCAAGCGCTGCGCATCGAACGGAAAACCATCATTCGTTTGCGAAACGAACGTGTCATCAACGATGACGCGTTGCGTCGAATTCAGCGTGACCTCGATCTGGCAGAAGCACGGCTGACCGGGGAGTAAACCGTTGCCGCGGGCGCTGCCCGCGCTTGACTGCCATGAATTGCTGAGCGACCGAGGTCAACGGCCCCGGCTACAGGTGCTATGTAATCCAATCGCACCAGAAGAAGAGATCGATGCTGTCGTCTAAGAAGTCCCAGAAAAATAACAGCAACGAAAAACCATATCGCGTGGGCCAGCTTTTCGCGCGTCCCCCGAGCTCCAGGGCGCACGCTTTGAGTTCGTGTTCAAAAAACTGAGCAATGCGATCGCGCACCTTTGCCGTGAGCCGAAGTTTTTGCCGGCCTGTATCCCTGTTCTCATGGGGTGTTAATCCGCCACTTGGCTTTTCCGGATCGCCGCCCAAAAAACCCAGAATCGATTGCCGAAGATCAGCGGGATTTTCCTTCAGGTCGTCGAAGAAATAGACACGAAAGTTTTCGGGATGAACATAACGTTTCCAACGCGCGACAATCTTGCTGGGATGTGACCGGCTCAGCACACCCGGATTCAACAAATTGCAAACGACTTCATCGGGGTCTGTGGCATCAAATTTATTGATCATTCCGAGCCGCACGCCCATCGACAATTGCGACCAAGCTCTCTCAACAGGGTCGCGAGCGAGGAACACAACCTTTACGTTGGGGAAGTGGTCAACAACGCGCTCTATGATTTCGTCATTCAAAGTCGAATAAGCAGGTGAGATGTCGCCAGAGAGGCGCGTGCCTTTGTGTTGAAAGAGCCGGCCATAGCTATCCAGATCAAGATAAAATCGGCCACGCAGGTCTTGCATGCGGTCCATAAATGAGGCATCGCGTTCATCATTGCAGCGGAGACCTTGGGTCCGTTTCGTTTTGCTTAGCTGATCCAGGTAATGCAATTCCTTTACCGGAGGCATCCAAAAATCAGCATGGGGCTCGAGTTGCCGATAAAGCCACGAGGTCCCAGCTTTCTGCGCTCCGACGCATAGGAAATCTGGTCGTCCTTCACTTGCGGCGCCGTTGAGTTCGTGTCCGTTACCGTTGTGTCCGTTAGAGTGGTGACCGTTCCCATGGTTCCCATTGCGGGATTTGAATGACCAGTTCCAACGCACGTGCAATATTTTCCATTCGCGACTTAAAAAGCAAGGCTGAAATGTAGGGTTTCGCCTTACATCGATCGGCGAAGTGAATCGTTAGAATGAAACAGAGCCTCCGCCATCAGATTTTCCTTCTCTCGCCTGCTTACGCTGGAGGTGAACGAGCCCGAATGATCTTGCGTAACGAGGCAGAATTCGAACTCGCGCGAAGATTGCGGGGCAAAAGCGGGGCGCCAATCGCCGACGTGTTCACCTTTCTGAGCGGCCTCTATTTTCGCGGAAAGATTGCTTACGCAAATGCGTTTGCCCGACCGGTGCGCGGAATGCCAGGTGTGCTTGTAATCACGCCGACACGCGGCTTGATTGATGCGCGAACGCGGATTCGTCTCGATGAGCTGCGTGAATTTGCCGAGGTCGACATCCACGAGAACGATCCGCGTTACCGAATGCCAATCGAGCGCGACGCGCGGAATTTGGCAGCGAAACTGCCGGTCCAAACCGAAGTGATTCTTCTCGGCAGCATCGCCACCGGGAAATATGTCGACGTGTTACTGGCCAACTTTGGCGACCGACTGCGATTTCCTGCGGACTTTGTCGGTCGCGGGGACATGAGTCGCGGCGGATTGATGTTGCGTTGCGCCGCAGATCGTCAGGAACTTTCGTACCTGCCAGTCGC
>DATARG010000092.1:0-8949 GCA_036264275.1 Candidatus Udaeobacter sp.
CAAGCCAGGGAGTCAGGTCTTCGCGTCCTTCAAGATCATGCACACGAAGTGCGGCCGTACCGAGAAGTTGCCCATTCGCATGCGCGACCCATGCAATTGGCAATTGATCCCGATTCATGTGCGCCTTCAGTTTGCTGATTCGAATCTCGGGTGTTTTCTCTCCAAGAATTTCATCCCACTGTTTGAAGAGCCATTGGGCCAATTGAGGCGCGTACTCGGGGTGATCAATCAGATAAGCAATGCGAAGGTCGCGCATTATTGAATGCAATGTTCGATCTTCGGAGCAAGCAAGTGCAAATTCTGGACCGCACACTCCATGAAAGGCCATGCAGCGGTATCGAGGGTTTGATTCGCTCACTTCCCATTGGGCTCAACTTTCGGCCTTCCCTCCATCTCGCGGCTAGTCCCAGCCGCTCGATTTTCGAGTTCGCTCCGAATGACAGGAAAATAGTAGCAAAATGCTCGCTCGACTTTAAAGCATAGGATTTTAGTTTCAGTGTCGACACGCATGTCGAACGAAGAATTTCCGAAGAAAGAATTGGAGATGCTTTGGGCTCCGTGGCGCGTCGAGTACTTCGAGAAGGAACCGCGCGATCGCAATTTTTTAGAAACGGCAGGGCGAGCGAGCGATGATGCCGAGCATCTTGTAATCACGCGCCGCAAAAATTCGTTTTTGATGATGAACCGCTATCCTTACACGGTTGGACATCTGATGGCGGTGCCGTATCGAAAAGTCGCGCAGCTTTCAGCGCTCGGTGAGAATGAGGTTGTTGAGCTGTGGAATTTGGTGATCCATGCGCAAGCGCTTTTACGCGCCGCGGTAAAGGCGCAGGGATTCAATATTGGATTGAATCTCGGCGAGTGCGCGGGCGCAGGTGTGCCGGATCACTTGCACATCCATATCGTGCCGCGCTGGACCGGCGACACAAACTTCATGCCGATCATCGGCGGCACGCGCGTGCTCTCGGATGGTTTGCGCGCGTTGTACGACAAGTTGGTCCAGGCACAGGAAAAGACGGCTGCTACTGGTTGATCATTGAATCGTGAACCGTTGAATCGTAATTGGATGTAACGATGTAACGATTCACGCTCCTTCAATGAACACCTGGGTTGAAGCGCCGCCGCGGAGAAACGGTCTGGGCTGTTTCCCACGGGGCTGCCTGACTCTGTTGATATTTGCGATTGTGCTGGCGATTGCTTGTTTTGCCGGAGTGTATTGGGGTCTTCACCGCCACTCGGCATTGTTTTATGGCAGTTATTGGCTGGCCAAAACGCGTTCGATCGCTGAAGCACAAGCCACGGTTCCTGAATTCAGTGGTTCGGATCAACAAATTCAACGTGTGCGCGAGCGCTGGCAGGAATTCGAACAGAAAACACGCGCAGGCCAAGCAGCGGAAATTGAGTTGAGCGCGGATGACATCAATGCGTTGATCGTTACAACCGAGGACTTCCGCGGGAAAATCTTTGCCTCGATCGAGGGGAATCAACTCCGTTTGCAAGCAAGTGTCCCGATCGGAGAGCTTCTAGGCAGACCCGGTTATTATTTTAATGGTGAGGTGATCGTCGAATCGAAGGGCCAGCAATCACTCGATAACCCGCAATTCAGCCGAATCACAATCAACGGCGAGCAGGTGCCGACTGATTTCTTGAAGTGGAAGTATCGCTCCAGACAACTGCGCGAGTATTTTGCTGAGCAACAGAACGCGTACGATGTCGGCACAATTGAAATACGCGACGGTAAAGTAATTTTACGCTCGCACACTAACTAGGTTTACGCTGGAAGCTTGTCCATCCACAATTCATCCGCGTCTGAGACAGGCGCCTGCAGTTCAGATTAGAAAGGCGGCAAGCCGATTAATTCGGTTGCATGATCTCGCGCACGAAGACGTTCAGTTGTCCGTCTTCCTGTTTACGCACTTCGGTGATTTCATAAGGCCGAATTTCGTCGCGGTTTACGACAGTGCCTTGGGGCGGCGGAGTGTAGCCACGGGGAAATTCCACAATGATCCGCATCGATGAACCGCCGCCAAGGTGCAACACTTTGCTTGTTAATGTTGTGCGCGGACGCAACACCGCTTTGTTGGCGTCGGAGAAATTCACCACGAACTGGCCTTTTAGGTAAATGCGTTCGCCGGTGACTCCATGATCGGCTACGTCGTTCAAGTCACCTGTCGCGATAAGCCTTCCGAGCGGCATCTTGCCTGGCGCAAACGTTTTCCAATTGCCGCCGCCGGCGTTCGAAGCCAGAGCGACGTTGGCAGCACTCGGCGGAGCCGGTTGAGCGGGCAACACAGGTACGGCTGTAGCCATTGGACCTGGCGAAGTCTGTGTTACCGGTCCAGCTCCAGCATTTGGAGGTTTAGACGCTGGTGCTGGCGTCGCGACAGGAAAGTTTAGCGCGCTCGGGGGAACAAGCGCGGACGCAACGGTGATCGGTGTCCCGGCGGGCGCGGATTTATTTTGAGCGACCACTGCCTGGGGGGGAGTCGCTGCAGGCGCCGGAGATTCGAGGTTTCCTTTTTTGCCTCTCTTGCCTTTCGGCATTGGCGTTGGTTTCGCGAGCTTCTCATTGCTTGCGACCACCGGTGGCGTCATGGCTAGTGGCGCAACAGGCCTTGCTTGTTCGATGCGGACCAGTTCATTTTTCGCTGGCGGCGGAGTAGTACTTCCACCCATCCCCGGTATTGGAACCGGGCCTGCCTGAGATGCTGCCATCTTCTCTCGGTATTCGGCTAGATGTTGTTCAATGGAACCCCGTTCCTGTGACTTAAACAATGGCCAACCTGCGACAAGATTAAGACTGGGCGGTGGTTCGAGACGAAAGGTGCCCAGGCCGCGCGTAACGGTATAGCTTCCATACAGCAAAGGAACCGCTGTCACGAGAATTCGCCCATCGATTAATCGCTCGGCGTGAACCACAGCAGCAACATCGTGTGTTCGCTCCAATTTCAGTTCTAATCCCACGGCGAGCGTCTGCTTCATCAAGGGCAGTGCTTCAGGCTTGGCGGGATACACGTGCTCCATTAGCAGCTCGCCGCTATCGACGGCGGTGGTCAGCGCTGCCATACCGGAGGGGAACACATCTCCCGGGCCGAGTTCGCGCACCGCAATGATTGTGTACCGACCTACAACGTATGGAACCGAGCCACGGACCTGTTGATAATTTCGAATGTAATTGCGCAGCAGCTCAGCGTTATTTTTCGCGAGCTCCGCAGAGCCCATTCCGACGTAGCGCTCGTAAAGCTGACTTGCGTTAAGAAATTCGCCCACTGGCGCGGCCGTCAATTCGAATCGCTTTGGCGGCTCAATCTTGTGCAGCTTTTGGAGGATTCGATAGCTGTCAGGCCGCTCGGGTTGATTGAAGATATAAAAACTTCCGAGCCAAGCTGCGAGCGCGAGCCCGATCAAAAGCAAAATCGCAACCGTCCAGGCGAAATAATTGATCCGTTGCGGGGGACGCGTGTACCGCTCATCGTACGGATCGTACGATTCAGTGCCGTAGTCCATCGATTCAGCGCGCGACGCTTCCCGGTTTCAAGCTGAGTGCGACGCTTCGAACGACGAACCGCATCCGCATGTACGCGACGCATTTGGATTGACGATTTGAAAACCGGTGCCGGTCAGACCGTCCGTGAAATCCAGGGTCGCGCCCCGCAGGTAAGACACGCTGTCATCGTCGATAAAAAATTGCACGCCATCGCGCTCGACTATCGCGTCGCCTTCTTCTCGTTCGCCAAGCGTCATCTCGTAATGCAGACCGGAACAGCCCCCTTTGGCGACTTCTACTCGCAAGCCTTTTCGAGAGTCTTCCGGTCGCTGCGAAAGCAGATTATGCAGCTGTCGAACAGCGTTGTCGGTAACGTTAATCATCGCGGAAAAAAATACGGCTGCGATGTATTCAAGTCAAAGGATACAGATGGTGCTGCGTCAATTGGACCTAAGGTGCCCTTACCAGTATTGATTTTCTTCGCAATCGGGAGCTTGGAATTTACAATCGGAGATAACAGATGGGCCGGATCCGATTGCTTTCTGAGACCGTGGCTAGCCAGGTGGCGGCCGGCGAAGTGGTGGAACGCCCGGCGTCAGTCGTAAAGGAACTGGTTGAGAACAGTCTCGACGCCGGCGCTCGCAATATCGATGTAGTGATTCGGCGCGGCGGAATTTCGCTGATTCGTGTGATTGACGACGGTTGCGGCATGGACCGCGATGACGCGCTGCTTTCGCTGGAGCGCCACGCTACCAGCAAGATTCGTTCTGCTGTCGACCTACAAGCCGTGGCGACGCTCGGTTTTCGCGGCGAAGCGTTACCAAGTATCGCCAGTGTATCGCGATTCCGCCTTACTACGCGTGAAGCGGGCGCGGTCGCGGGTACAGAAATACTCGTCAATGGCGGCAAAATTGACGTTGTGCGCGACGGCGGTGAAGCCCCAGGTACGCAAATCGAAGTGCGCTCGCTTTTTTACAACCTGCCAGCGCGCCGGAAATTTCTGCGCTCGGAAAATACTGAAAGCCGCAACATCGAACATCAGGTTCATTTGCAAGCGATCGGTCATCCTGAGATTGGCTTCTCATTGATGCGCGACGATCGGATCGTGTTCCAGTTACCGGCTACTGCAACGCTTGGCGATCGGATCCGTGACTTATACGGCGTCGAATTGTTGCAGCGCCTCGTTGAAGTGGACGGCGCTACCTCGCCCAAAATGAGAGTTAGCGGTTTTATCGGTCAGGCAGGTCTGAGCCGACAAAACCGCAGCCAGCAACTCGTGTTCGTAAACGGCCGGGCGATCGAAAGCAGTCTAATAACCGGGGCCGCGCGCGAAGGCTATCACACGGCTCTTATGAAAGGACAATACCCGGTCACGTTCCTGTTTCTTGAGCTCGATTCCGGCTCGGTGGATGTAAATGTGCATCCAGCGAAACGCGAAGTGCGTTTTCGTGATCCCAACGGCGTGCGCGAGGCGGTCGTTCGTTGCATCCGGCAAACGCTGGAGCATGCTCGGGCTGACTGGCAGGAGAAATTTCATGCACCGGTCCGGCCGGCCCAGACAGCGTCGGTTTCGGCTAAAGCAGCTCCCGATTTAAACCTGCGCCCCGAAATAACGGCTCCCGAGACTACGCATCGCGAATTACCGCATCTCGGAACTGTAGCAGGGGTTGCCGATCCAAGCCGGTTGCGACCGCCAGAAATTGGAGGGCAACCGCCCCGACTTCCAGAACACCGTTTCGATTCAGTGGGCGTTGCGCCCGCTCTACAATCACCGCAGAGAGATTCAAAGCCTGCTCAGCAGCAATTCGAGATCATCGGCGTACTCAGCAAGTTGTATGTTCTGATGGAAAATGCGAACGGTCTTGTTCTCGTGGATCAACATGCCGCGCACGAGCGCGTCCTTTTCGAAGAATTGCGGCGGAGAATGGAACAGCAGGGCATGCCGACGCAAAAGTTGCTTCTCCCGCAAACTTTCGACACGCCGCCGCGCGACGCCGATTGGATCGAGCACAATCTGTCGGTTCTGCAACGAATGGGAATCGGGATTGAAAGTTTCGGCCCGAACACGTTCAAGATCGACAGCCTTCCCAGCTTTCTGGAGGTGTCGGATGCGGCGCAATTTATGCGCAAAGTGATTGACGACCTCAAGAGCGCCAGCAACAGCGCTTCAGCAATGCGGTTAGGGGAAGAAATGATCGCCAAAACTGTTTGCCGCCATGCCGTCAAAGCCAATGATTTGTTACGTTATCCTGAGGTAGAGAAATTGATCCGGGACCTGCTCGAGTGCGATCTCCCTTACTGCTGTCCTCACGGCCGACCGACCATGATCCAAATTTCGTTGGCCGAACTGGAAAAGAAATTCGGCCGCAAAGTGTGACGAACGCGCGCGGCACACGACCGCTAACTTGTTACTAACGCGTGCTGCAACGCAGACCAGCATCTTCTTGTAGCCACGCGCCTATGGCGCGTTCCAGCTTGGAATGAAAGCCGGTGACGGCTGAGCGCCTTGGCTACAGGAGAAGCGTTTTAAAGCTGCTGATTTTTCGCGACCATTTGCGGCGACGCCCTGCCCATCTCGCTCTGCGCAGTCACGTTTTCAATTTTCGCTTCCTGCTCCTTCAAGCGTTCGTTAGGCTCCGAGCGCTGCTTCCAATTTCTGTACCTTGCGCTGCTCTTCGAGAAACGCAGTGCGCTCTTTCAGAAACTCATCCGCCTTTCGTTATCTCGGAGGGTTGACCCTTTTGATTGCAGGTCTGAAAGAGGGGAAGAAAACATCGAGAGAGTGTTTTCTTGGCCTATCCCGGATTCAGCTCTTTCGAACGGCCGCGATGTTCTGAAAAATCAGTAGTCTGTCAAGAAAATTGGGTCTGCTTGCCATTTGGGGGGCCAGTTCTAATATGGCGCGGTGAAAAAAATCGAGGCGATCATCAAGCCATTCAAGGCCGAGCCAGTCCGAGAAGCGTTAATGGCGGCCGGGGTTGAAGGAATGACTGTAAGCGAGGTAAAAGGATTTGGCCGGCAGAAGGGACACAGCGAGATCTACCGCGGCACCGAGTACACGGTGGATTTTCTTCCAAAAATTAAGTTCGAGATCGTGATCGGCGACGATCGCGCGCAACGTGCGGTTGAGGCGATTCTGGAAAAGGCGAAGACCGGAAAAATCGGCGACGGCAAAATCTTTGTGACCGAGGTGGAAGAAGCGGTGCGTATCCGAACTGGTGAACGAGGAGCGGAAGCGCTGTGAGCGCCACCGTTTAACGAGTGTACGATTACTTACTCTCCGTTTTTCTCGGGATCGTCGAAGGACTAACCGAATTTCTTCCTGTGAGTTCCACCGCGCATCTACGCATTTGCGAAGCGCTGCTCCATATCGATCTGCATGATGGATTCTGGAAGATGTACACGATCGTGATCCAACTCGGCGCTATTCTCGCTTTGCCGGTTTATTTTTGGAGTCGCATTGTGACGTTTGTTCGCACGTTTCCGAAAGGCGAACGCGGCAATCGCACCATCTTTACGCACCCGTTGAGCCTGACGCTTATCGCATTTGTCGTCACCGCGGTTCCAGCTTGGGCTCTCACAAAAGTGATTGGCAAAAACCTGGAAAATCTCTGGGTCATGGCGTGGGCGTTGCTCGTTGGCGGAATAATCATGTGGATCGTTGACGCCGTCTTCACGCGGCCACGCACGATGCACATGGAGGAAATGACGCTGCCGCAGGCGGTGTGGATCGGCGCCGCACAAATTCTCTCTGCTGTTTTTCCTGGCACGTCGCGCTCGATGTCCACGATTGCTGCGGGGCAAATCGCCGGAATGTCCCGTCCGGCCGCACTTGAATTTTCGTTTTTTCTGTCGATGCCGACAATGGTGGTCGCTGTAGGATACGATTTTCTGAAGAGCGTGATACCGCATCATCACGAAGCGGAAATTGCGCCGCTCGCGATCACTCCGCATCAATGGGTCGTGCTCGCAATCGGATTCGTTGTTTCATTTTTCGTCGCGCTGGCAGTCGTGGCATGGTTCATGAACTGGGTTCGCGCGAGAGGATTCGCACCGTTTGCGATTTACCGGATTGTGCTCGGTCTCGCATTGTTGACGCTGTTGATGCGTGGAATGATGTGATCAGCTAATGGAACCAAACGTCATTCTTCCCGACCTGCAAAGCGCGGTCATTTGTGAGGACGTCCGCTGTGAAGTCAACGGCATGCAAACTCTCGTTGGCGTGCTGAGTGTGATTCCGGCGCCCTCGTTGCCTATCAATTATTTTCGACTCTGCATCTGGAGCCGCTGGTGCAGCGGCTCCGGCAAATTTCATCAAAAATCTCGCATCATCGGCGTCGACGAACAGCAGGTCGTTGCGCAGGCGGACGTCGAGTTTGTCCTCAAAGAGATGGAAGGCCATGCGACCAATGTCCATTATTTTGGCGGCGTGCAGTTTCAACAGTACGGTATGCATCACGTCGAGATTTACCTGGAAGACGAATTGCGGCTGCGTTTTCCGTTGCCGGTGATTCAGGTGCAGCAGCGCCCGCCTGGTTGAATTCGGCAACGTCTTATGAACGAGGGCGTGTGAATGGGTTAAATCGTTTATCAGGCGGCTTCATGCTGAAACGATTTTCCTGGGCACTACTTTGCAGCGTCATTCTCGTCGCGAAAATACATGCGCAGGAAGTTATTGTTGCTCGCGAAAAGAAACGCGAACTTCCCAGGCGAACACCACAGCCAGCTGAACAGCTTACTTTAGAATCTCCGACACCACCGCCACGCAAATCGAATTCGCGGGAGAAGAAGTCCGTCCCTGCAGCACTCACGCTTGATGAAATGCGAGCGGCTGGGGCACGCGCTGCGGAAGGACCGAATGAAGGATCTGTTTCGCAGTCGAATAAAACGCGCGAGCCGTATGTCGAGACCTCTCCGGTGCCGAATCCGACGGTTGCCGAGACACACAGACCGGTGAGGAGAGAAACACCAGTTGAGCAGAGGAGTTCGCCTCATCCATCCCGATCGCGAGGTACAAACGTCGAGGGTTTGGCGCCGATTCGGCCTACATTGATGGAATCCGGGCGAGAGACACCAAGTGCTTCTCCCTGAAAGGCAAATGGGAACTCGCAGAGAGCTGAGGCCCCGCGAAAGTCCTTTCCATGAGTTAGCTGACAGATCTAAGCGGCGGCAGGAGTGACACGACCTGCCCGCCAATTGCAACTGCAGGAATTCAAGGCGCCTAAATAGTAAAATCTGTTGCGCGGCGATGCCGCCAACTTATTATCTGTGGGCAAGTCCCGACTGCATCCCGGCGGATGCGTCGGGAAAATTTTTTGCCTATTTTCGATTTCACATGGCAAACACAATTTTGATCGGAATGCAGTGGGGCGACGAGGGCAAGGGCAAAATTATCGACGTCCTTACTGCGCGGGCAGACATTGTTGTCCGCAGCCAGGGCGGCAATAATGCAGGGCACACAG
>DATARG010000097.1:0-3076 GCA_036264275.1 Candidatus Udaeobacter sp.
ACGCCGGGCGCACCCCTCGTAGTCGAGCAGATCATTCGGCCTACCGGACTTCTCGATCCGAAAATCACGCTGAAGCCACTGAAGAGTCAGATCGACGAGACAATCGAGCTTTGCCGTCAGCGCGTAGAAAAAAGCGAGCGCGTTTTGGTAACGACGCTGACGAAGCGAACCGCGGAAGATCTGGCGGATTATCTGCGCGACGTAGGATTGAAAGTGCGGTATCTGCATAGTGATATCGATGCGATTGAGCGCGTCGAAATTTTGCGCGGATTGCGCGCGGCTGATTTCGATATTCTCGTCGGTATCAATCTGCTGCGCGAAGGGCTAGACCTACCCGAGGTTTCGCTTGTGTGCATTCTCGACGCGGACAAGGAAGGATTTTTGCGAAGTCAAACATCGCTCATCCAGACCGCTGGCCGGGCGGCGCGACACATCAACGGCGAAGTGGTGCTCTTCGCCGACACGATCACGCAAAGCATGGAAGCGCTCATTTCGATTTCCGAATATCGACGAGCGAAGCAGATGGAGTACAACGAAACGCACGGCATAACGCCGCAAACCGTCCGGCGCGCTGTCCAGGAAAGTCTGCACACAATTTTGCGCGGGCGCGAAGTGGAGTCTTCGGTGATCCGCGAAACCGGCGGCGACTTCAACCTCTCGGAACTGTTGCGCGAATTGGAACAAGAAATGCAGGAGGCTTCCGCAAATCTCGAATTCGAGCGCGCGGCGCTGTTGCGCGACCAGATTATGGAAGTTAAGAGCGGCTCAGGGCTGGCGAAAATTGAACCGAAACGCCGACCCATAAAATACTCATCCCGCAGCGGCGGGACCGGCCGCCGTCGCTCGCGCGTGTAACGACGTCGTCGCGATCATACCTTGTCGATTCCCGCGCTGCATGCGATGAAATCGGCGATGCCGAAGACAAAAACCGCAACGGAAACCGCAAACATGTACGCGGTCGTCGGCTCGGATGAGGCTGAAGTGAAACATGTGGCCGCGGACCTGGCGCAGAAACTGGTGCCCGACGGCGCTGGCGATTTCGGCCTTGAACTAATTGATGGCGTCGCTGACAACGCCGATCAAGCCGCCGGGCGAATTCGATCGGCGATCGAGGCGTTGCAAACCCTGCCTTTCTTCGGCAGCACAAAAGTGGTTTGGCTGAAAAACGCAAACTTTCTCGGCGACGACGCAAAGGCCCGCTCGGCTGCAGTGCAATCCGCGCTCGAAGAATTGTCCGCGTTGATCGACAGCGGTTTCGGTACTGGAGTTACGCTTTTGATCAGCGCCACCGAGGTGGACAAGCGACGCTCGTTTTACAAGACGCTGGCGAAACGCGCAGAACTTCAGGTGTTCGACCGGCTCGATTCGGCCCGGCCCGGGTGGGAAGAAGAAGCAACGGAAATCGTTCTGGGCCGCGCAAAAAAGCGGAAACTTGAATTCGATCAGGCTGCACTGGAACTATTTGTTTTGCTGACTGGCGGGGACACGCGACAGATCGATAACGAGCTGGAAAAGATCGACGTTTATTGTAGCACGGGCTTCCAGTCTGTGGGGCCAGCCGGCGTGCCGCCTGCTGAGTTCAAGCGGGCAGGCAAGATGCCCACCAGTGCCACAACCAGGACGGTTGTGCCACAAGTCACCGTCGAGCTTGTTCGTGAGTTGGTTCCGTTATCACGTGCGGGGGTAATTTTCGAACTGAGCAACGCCCTGAGCACTCTGGATCTGGAATTGGCGCTGATGCTGGTGCGACGTTTGCTGGAGCAAGGTGAAAAAGCCGTGGGAATTCTGCTGGTCGCAATCGTCCCGACGATACGCAATTTGTTGCTCGCAAAGGATCTGATGGAACAGCATGGGATTCGGCGTACGCATTCGCCGTTTCAATTCATTGCCGGCATGAACCGGCTGCCGACAAAAGCGACGGAGCATTTGCCTCGCAAAAAAGATGGCTCGATCAACGCTTACGGTCTGGCTATCGCTGCGCAACATGCGAATGGGTTCGAAAGCAATCAACTAATCGAGGCGATGCGCGCCTGTCTCGACGCAAACGTAAAACTCGTGACCACACAACTCGATCACGAATTGATCTTGACGGAAGTCGTGGTGAAATTGCTTGGAGAAACAGGAAGGGCGATTGATCTCAGTGGCCCAAAGACGGTTCGGTGAACTGTCCCACCATCAAGGCACGGTTTCCACCTGTTTTCGCGCCATCGGTCCGATGTAGGGAATGTCCCAGCGCACACCGGTGAACGCTTTTATGGTCGCGACAATCCAAACCACGAGAAACGCGATGTGGATGAGCGCAGCGATTATTGCCCAGAAAAACACAAGGAGACCTCCGATTCCCGGAATGGCGCCAAAGACCACGTGCACCACAGAGGAAGCAATATTGAAAAGAAGCCATGCGCCGCCGAAAATGATCGATTGCATCGCGTAAAAGCGCACAAAACCGTCGTGCTTCTCGAGGATATAGAAAACGACGCCGCCAATTAAGGGAATGCAGGCGATCGCGGCAGCGACGTTAGAAGGTAAACCCGTCGATGTAGAGTTTGGGCCGAGCTCAGAACCCGGACCTGACGGCGCCGGAGGTGGAATAGGCTCTTGATCGGGCATGATCTACATACACCGAATGCAAAATCTCTTGTCAAGCAATCTTGCTTTTGCGGTTGTTTTTCGCTTTCGCTCGACTCTCATGCGCAATATGATGCGCTGCTAACCCCAAACTCCATGACCAAAAGTTCCCCTCCCGCTGTTCAGCACGGTTTCACCCTCATCGAGTTGGTCATCGTAATGGCGACCGTCGCCATCTTGGCTGCACTCGCCGTTCCCACCTTCATCAAGGTGTTCGAGAGCGCAAAAGCCACGAAAGACACGAGCAACCTGCGGCAGATCGGCGCCGCCACACAGATGTACCTGAACGATAATAATAACGTATTCCCGGGGTCAGCAACGCTAACGTGGATGTCGCAATTGGAACCAAAATACCTCTCGAGCTGGCGCGTTCTTGAATCGCCTTTCGATAAGCGCTCCACTTCGGAATCGGGCGGCGCCGCAGCGATGGTCAGCTACGGAATCAACG
>DATARG010000117.1:0-6309 GCA_036264275.1 Candidatus Udaeobacter sp.
GCGAGCGAAAGCTGGTCTTCATCCACCGAGATTTGCACGTTCTTTTTCTCTGTATCGAAAACCAGATTTTTTACTTTCGCCGGTTTGAGTGCTTCCAGAACGTATTCCTTTGGATCTGAGCTCCAGCGGATGATGTCCACCTTTTCGTTGTTGAGCTCGCGTACGATGTTTTTCACGCGCGAGCCGCGCATGCCCACGCAGGCGCCGACAGGATCCACTTTTTGATTCGCGCTCCACACCGCGATCTTGGTACGATAACCGGCTTCGCGCGCGATGCCGCGAATCTCGACTGTGCCATCCGCGATCTCGCTTACTTCCAATTCAAACAGGCGGCGTACGAAATTCGGATGGCTGCGTGAGACAATTATCTCAGGGCCGCGTGCACCGTTTTCTACGGCAACGACGTACGCACGCAGACGATCGCCAACATTGTAATCTTCAACCGCGACTCGCTCGCGCTGCGGCATAATCGCTTCAAATTTTCCAAGATCCAGAATGACGTCGGAACGGTCGAACCGTCGCACGGTGCCGCTGACAATTTCGCCGGCGCGGTCTTTAAACTGCTCGTAAATCATCTCTTTTTCGGCTTGCCGAATCCGCTGCATCATCGCCTGCTTTGCGGTCTGTGCGGCGATGCGTCCGAAATTCTTTGGCGTGACTTCGACCTCTATATTCTCGCCGACGTCTGCGTCGGGTTTAATTTTGCGCGCCTTCGAGAGCTCGATTTCGTCTTGCGGATTGGTTACCTGATCGGCAACAACCAGATTTGCGAGCGCGCGGATTTCGCCGGTCTTGCGGTTAATGTCGATGCGTAAATCACGGGAGGCTCCCACGCTTTTTTTCGAGGCTGAGAGTAGGGCATTCGACACGGCCTCGAGCAGGATCTCGCGTTTGATTCCGCGCTCCCGCTCCAGGTAATCGAGCATGGCGATGAATTCGGCGTTCATTTAAAACATACAGCCCGCAGACTAAAAAGAGTGGGACGCCAGTTCCCACTCCGATCAGCGCGCGGACTAGGGCTATAGGTTACGTTTGCGAACCGTTCGCGTCAAGCTGCGTTCGGTTTGATTTGACGTTCGGCGCTCGGCTTCGGATAAATCGCGAACAACAATTGAGCATTGAAGATATAGTCAATTCGCGGCTTCGAGCCGTCGCCACGGTGATGCTTGTGTGGGCCGTAATTTATTTACCCGCGCTTGGTTCGATCGCCATAAAAGGGGAAGAGGGGCGCCGGATATTGCCGGCAATTCGGATGCTCGAGACGGGGAACTACGTCGTCCCACAAGTGGGTAGTAGCCCCTATTACCGCAAGCCGCCGCTGGTGAACTGGCTCGTAGCGGCATCTTTCAAATTCCTGGGAGTGCGCAACGAATGGACGGCGCGGCTCCCGTCGGCCTTCTCGGTGCTCGTTCTAGCGATTGCGCTTGTTACGGTCGCGCGCGCCAGCCTCGGTGCCCGAGGATCGATCATCGCGGCTATGATTTGGCTGACGAACATCGGAATCATCGAGAAAGGCCGGCTTATTGAGATCGAAGGGTTGTACGTGTCTCTTTTTGGCCTGGCGATTATTTTTTGGCTGAGCTTCTTCCTTCAGAAAAAGTCGCCGTGGCTCATTTGGCTTCCCGCATCTGTTTTTCTCGGGCTTGGTATACTGGCAAAAGGGCCGACTCACCTGCTATTTTTCTACGCAATTGTGCTGGCCGTTCTGAGCTATTGGAAAGAATGGCGGGTTCTTATTCACCCTGCACATTTTGTCGGGCTCGTTGTCATGATGGGGATCGCGGCGGCATGGGCAATACCATTCGTTCACAGCACAACATCGCATATTGCGATCGACAAGTGGTCGGGTCAGTACACCGGCCGACTAAAGGGGATCGATTTCAAATTCTTAGATTGGATCCAAAATGTTCCTCGCGGCCTGACATACTTTCTCCCCTGGGTCCTCTTGTTTCCGTTTGCGCGATTTTCAAGATTGCAGGAGCAAAGCGGACAGCGATTGGCGCGCGCGTTGTCTTGGGGAATTGCAGTACCTTTTTTGGCGGTCAATCTTGTCCCTGGCGCGCTCGCTCGGTACAGCATGCCGGCGATTGTTCCAGCATCGTGGCTATTGGGCCTTATCTGCGCCGGCAACGCGTTGCAATGCCCGCGAGGGTGGATAAAAGATGAACGCGTTTGGGCCAAGATTGTGGCCGCGTTCGTTGCACTGGGACTTGTGATTGGGGCGATCGGTTATCCGGTTACGGCGATCGTATTGAGAGACAGGCAGCAGGTAAAAAAGGCCGCTGCCGAAATCAACGCGCTTGTGCCCCAAAATGAGACGCTCTACGCGGTGAATCCGGATTATCAGCCCGTCTTTTTTTATGTAAAAGCACCGGTGCAATACGTAAGCCACGTGAAGAATCTGCCGCGCAACGTGCGCTACTTTGTGGTTCGGACTGAGAATGAACCAGAGGCATTAACAGTGCGGGAATGGGCGCCGCTGCGCGCGCGACCGATTGCGCGCGTACAAGATTACAGCAAACGCGGAATGGTTCTCTTCAAGGTGGCGTCTGCCGACGAGGATTGACAAACTCGCGGATTAGAATTGGTTAGCATACTAACTAATTTTGTCTGGAGTGTTATGTCCAGCCACAACTCCACCGAAATATTTGGGCAATTGGTCCACGGCACGGCCCGTGCATGGCGGCAAAAACTGGATGCGAGGCTTAAGCCAATGGGGTTGAGCCAGGCCAAATGGCGGACGTTAATGCATCTATCCCTGGCCGGAGATGCGCTTACCCAGGCGGAAATTGCCACGCGGCTAGGAGTAGAGGAACCGACAGTCGTGAATTTGATCCATCGGTTGGAAAAGGAATCCTGGATCACACGAAAGAATTCGTCCTACGACCGCCGTTGTAAAATGGTGTTGTTAGGCCGGCGAGCTCAGCGGGTGATCGCTGAGATCAACGCCACCGCAGCAAAACTACGGTATGAACTACTAGCTGGAATTCCGAGTGAGGATATTGCGACCTGCATGCAAGTGCTGGGGCGAATTCAAGAGCGTGCCGAGAAAAGCGACCAACATCAGCCCAATTCCCGCCGCCGCCCTTCTCACGATTCGGTCCGGCGCAACGGCCACACCAAACAGCGAGCAATTTCGCGGCGTGTGGGAGTGTTGAAATGAAACTCCAGACAGAATTGAGCGACTTTAAAACATTGAATCACGGCTCTTCTCACCGGCCGACTGAGCCCAAAGTGAAGCGCGCGCGCCCGGCGAATCAGAAAATCCCTAAATGGGCCTATTTGCTTTTCATCCTATTGGCCGGATTTGTCACGTACCGGATTTTTCAACACAGGGCCATTGAGTTTAAAGCTGCTCAGCCTGCCCCGCGTCCGGCGAGTGTCGCCAAAGTCATCGCGAAAGACGTGCCCCTTTACCTTGATGAGATCGGCGCGTGTGCGGCATACGAGACAGTACAGGTGCAGGCGCAGGTGACCGGGGTGATCTTGCAGCGGCATTTTCAAGACGGTTCCAACGTAAAGAAAGGCGATTTGCTTTTCACAATCGATCCTCGGCCGTACCAGGCCGTTCTCGATCAGGCAAAAGCGCAAGCCGCACTCGATCAGGTAACGCTGAAAAGACAAGAGGACCTGCGTGCGAGAAAAGTTATAGCGCAACAGGATTACGACATCGCTGTGGCGAACGCGCAGAAATCGCAAGCCGCGGCAGAAGCTGCACAGGTAAATTTCGATTATTGCTTCATCAAATCTCCCATTAACGGACGGATTGGTCTTCGCAATGTAGATATCGGTAACTTGGTAGGACCTTCCACCTCGCCTCTTGTCACGATACAAGGGTTGGATCCGATTTATACGGATTTCACCGTGGCCGAGAACGATCTGCCGCTCGTGCGAAAATATCTCGGGGGTCCGAATGTAAAAGTAGAAACCTACCTTGCAGATGGTTCGATTACGCCGCGGCTGGGCGATTTATATTTCATCGACCACGCAGTACAACCCGGCTCCGGGACCGTCAAAGCTCGCGGGGTCACACCGAATCCCGATCGCGCGCTTTGGCCTTCCGAATTTGTTCTGGTGCGTTTCATTCTGGACACGCTTAAGGACGCAGCGCTTGTGCCAACGCAAGCCGTGCAGATTAGCCAGGAGGGGCCGTTCGTGTTCGTGGTGAAATCTGACAACACTGTCGAGCTTCGTCCTGTTACGCCCGGGCAACGCCAGCAGGGAGATCTGATGGTAATCGAGAGCGGTGTGAAACCAGACGAGACGGTAGTTGTGACTGGCCAGCTTGCGCTTTCGCCGGGAGCGAAAATCGCGCCGCAACCATACGCGCCCGAAACGCCGGCCGCGCCCGACGGCACGACAGCGTCAAAAAGCGCCACGTCGTATGAATGACAGGGAACAACATGACGGCGACGGCGAAGTGAAAGATCGTGACCGCCGCATGTCTGGATCGTTCGCGGGCGAGCGACCGGAGCCGAGCACAAAGTTAGTTCCAGTCAAAGGCTCGGGCCTTTCCGGTCCGTTTATTCGCAGGCCTGTAATGACCGTGCTCTTGACTTTGTCGATCATCGTGGCGGGTCTTGCGACTTACGGCAAACTTGCCGTCAACGATCTTCCCGCAGTCGATTATCCAGTTATTCAAGTCAGCTGCTCGTATCCCGGTGCGGATCCCACCACAATGGCGAACAACATCGCCACGCCGTTAGAAAAACAATTTTTGCAGATCCCGGGCCTCGACATCATCACGAGCACCAGTACTCAGAGCAACACGTCACTAACGTTGCAATTTGTTCTTAGTAAGAGCATCACAGATGCCGCGACCGACGTGCAGGCGGCTATCCAGCGTGCCACCGGCAAGTTGCCCATTGATCTCCCGAGTCCGCCAACATTCACCAAAACAAACCCAAACGACCAGGCGGTTTATTTGTTAGGCCTGATGTCGGACACTCTGACCGATGGGGACTTGTATAAGTATGCGTCAACCGTTGTTGCGCAGCGAATCAACATTCTACCAGGCGTTTCGCAGGTAAACATTTACGGGGTGCAAGGCGCGATTCGCGTCAAGGCGAATCCCTCTGCGCTCGCAGTGCGCGCTCTGACGATGGACGATTTGGCCAGCGCGATCAAAGCAGGGACCGTATATTCCGGCGCCGGCCAATTCGATGGCGCGCATCGGACGTTTGTCTTGCAACCCAACGGGCAGATCGACAAGGCCGAGGGCTACCGGAACCTCATCGTCGCGCGAAACCCGGACGGGGCACCGGTTTATTTACAGGATGTAGCTGATGTTCGTCAGAGCGTTCAGGACGAGCGAATTTCACGCTTTTTCTGGATGCGCGGTTATAAGCCAGCGCGCGCAGTGGTCGTCCTTGCCGTTTCACGCCAGGCAGGGGCAAATGCGGTCGAAGTGGCCAACTCTGTCAGAGCGCTCTTCCCCGAGCTGCGCGCGAGTTTACCCGGCTCGATCCAATTCACGCCGGTGTACGACCGTTCGCAAACCATCGTTAACTCCGCTGATGAGGTTAAATGGACGCTGATAATCGCGTTCGTGTTGGTGGTTATCGTCATCTACGTTTTTCTCGGCCGCGCTACCGACACACTAATTCCGGCTGTGGCATTGCCAATGTCGTTGCTGCTCACCGTGGCGGTGATGTACATGCTCGACTTCTCCATCAACAATCTAACGTTGATGGCGCTGACCCTCGCCATCGGTTTTCTTGTCGATGATGCCATTGTATTTTTGGAAAACGTCGTGCGCCGGGCCGAGCATGGGGAATCGATCCTAAAAGCGACTTTCAACAGCGCCGGCGAAATTTCTTTTACCATTTTGTCGATGACGCTTTCGCTTGCCGCGGTTTTCATTCCTCTGGTTTTCATCCCTGGACTGCTCGGTCGCATCTTCCGTGAATTTTCTGTCACGATCATCGTAGCCATCCTCGCCTCAGGCTTGGTGTCGTTGACGCTGACACCGCTGATGTGCGCTCGCATCCTGGGCGAGCGCAGGGCCGGGCATAAGCGTGCCTGGATGGAACGGCGTACAAGCAATTTCATTCAGCGCGTAATCGCTGCCTATGGCCGGATGCTTGATAAGTTTCTCGATCGTGCGTGGCTCGCTGTGCCGATCCTGCTCGCTTGCATTCTCGGCCTCTGGTTTTTCTTCACGCATCTGCCGTTCACGTTGCTACCGCCTGGCGACAGCGGTTTCATTCGTGGCTTGTTCATCGCACAAGAAGGTAGCTCGCCGGCGCAGATGCGCGCGTTTCAAACGCAGGTCAACCAAAAGCTCCAGGAAGATCCAGCCGTCGGGCA
>DATARG010000139.1:0-9461 GCA_036264275.1 Candidatus Udaeobacter sp.
ATCGATATCTTTAAGCGTGATCACGCGCAGACCGCTGCGGACCGGTTGCGGAAAATGGAACTTGATCGTCTTTCCGCGCGCGGTCGGCGCCGCGACTTTTTTCATGCGATCGATTTGTTTCAGCTTGCTCTGGGCTTGCGACGCTTTGCTGGCCTTGGCGCGAAATCGATCGGCGACCAATTGCAGCGACGCGATTTCTTTCTGCTGATTCTTGTAAGCGGCCAGCTGTTGTTCTTCGCGTGCGGCTTTCTGTTCGACGTAACTGTCCCAGTCGCCGCGATAACGGATGAGTTTCGAATGCGCGATCTCGACGATGCTGCCGACGAGCTGATTCAAAAACTCGCGATCGTGCGAGATCATGACAATCGCGCCCGGATAGGTTCTCAGATATTCCTGAAACCATTGAAGCGATTCGAGATCGAGATGATTGGTCGGTTCGTCGAGGAGAAGGAGGTCTGGCTGCATCACGAGCAAACGCGCGAGATGAGCGCGCATGATCCAGCCGCCGCTTAAGGCGCGCGCTGGCCGATCGAAATCAGTTTCGCGAAAAGCGAGTCCGTTCAGGACTCGTTTTGCTTTTGGTTCGAGCTCCCAGCCGCCATGCTCATCAAAAACGTGGAGCGCCCGGTGATATGCTGCATCGTCCGATGCGTTCCCGGATTCGTGGTGTTTGATCACTTGCTGCGCGTGCACCAGTTCGGGCGAAACGGCGAGCGCAAGTTCGAGCACGGTTTCGTCTTCGGCGGCAGCGGTTTCCTGCGGAAGAAATCCGATAGTTGCACTCTTCTCGATCGCAATCGTTCCGGTATCGGGCGAAGTCTCCCCGAGCAGAAGCGAAAACAACGTTGATTTACCGGCGCCGTTGGGGCCAACCAAGCCGATTCGATCGCCGCGATTGACCTGGAGCGACACGTCGTCGAACAGCATTCGGCCGCCGAAAGATTTCGAAAGTTGTGAAACGGTAAGCATGGGGAGCGCGAAGTGTCTCCTCGTTCGATGCCCGGCGCAACTCGTTAACCACGAACCAACCAGCTTTCATGTGATTACGCTCGGCAAGCAAGAATAGACACGAATCATAAGGGTCCCCGACACAGGAACCGTTCGAACCACTGTTTCGTTTTCTGTTCGATCTTTAAGTCTATCGAAGCCTGAGCGGAACCAGTCGCGCCAGAACCAGGTCCGAAATTATGCGCCAAGCCGTGGATCACTTCGAATTGAATTCGCTCAGCCTCGCGACGTCCGATGTAGCGCTGTTTCAGCGCTTCGAAGGCGCGGCGCGCGGGTTCAATGCCTAATTGCTTATCGGCATCTCCCTGCACGATAAGCAGGGCTGGCAAAATTTTTCGCTCGGCGATTTTATCGGCTTGGAGTTCCACATCGTAGCGGCTGGCCGCCTCCCTCGAAGCATTGTCCCACTCGAACTGGCGGTTGAGTGTGCGCTGCCAGTTCTCGACGTTCTGCGTAACGCTCATCGGGGCGTTTACGATCACCGCCGCCGTGATTGGCACATCGGACTCGAGGAGAGCAAGCAAGGCTGCGGCTCCGCCGGCAGAGAAGCCGAAAAGGCCGATCCCTTTATCGGCGTCCAAATGGTAGGTTGCGTTTAGCTCTTTCACGATTTGTGGTAACTCCGCAGTCGCGCCGCTGAGGGAGCGGAAGAAAAAACCATTCACAAAATCCTCCTTCTGCACACGCAACAATTCGTCTCTGCCTCCGGTCGGCATGCGATCGGCCACCATCGGCAGATTCACAAATGCGAGGATCGCATCCATTTCTTCAAGTCGCAGCACCTCTGCGAGCGCCCGTGGGTTTTCAGGAGGACCGAAGCCATGATAAAGCACTACCAAACGGGTATTGAGATTCGCCACCCTTAGTTTTGAGATGAGAACGGGCACTCCGCCCACCGATTTCTGCTCCGTGACGCGCACCGAACTATTCGGGCCTGCCCCGTTGTCGGCCTCGCCGCTGTCCTTATGCATCGTAGCTCGCGGCGGCGGCCCATCTGGGACTTGTTCTGGGGCTGCGCTCGTCCCGGCCAACACACTCGCGCCTCCCAGAATGATTGCGATAGAACCGACCAGCAGATTGATCATCTTAGCTCGTCAGTGGGAGGAGTTCCGTCTCGATCTCATTGTAGGATTTTGAAAGCTGCGCAATTCTATATGACACGTGCGCCACAGACCTTGCTGTCTCCCAGCATTTTCCGTCAACTGTCCTCTGTGGAGTCAGAAATAGATTGCAGATCGCACTCTAATTCTCGTTAGGTTATTGAAGACCATCTTAGTTACTTAGCTAAGAGCAGGTAAAAAGCGCGGGATCTCTCAAACTGTAGGGTCCGAGTTCCAAGCATGGTAAATCATATTATCGGACATCGCGCCGATACAATTACGAACCAGGAAATCAACTTTATCGGAAACCGTACGCCAGCGCCCAATGCGTTCGGGCTGCTGGCGATTCCTCCACGTTAACGATAATAAAGTAACTGCCTGTGGTTTTTGGAATGATGTGCGCAGCCGCAAGGTGGTCTTTCGCCCAAGTGTCTGGTTTTTCCGCGAGTTTTCCGTCCGAATCATAAATGTGAACCGAGACCTTCGCATGATCGACTTCTGTTCCCAGCCAGAACCAGTATTCATTTCCTTTAAACAATTGTTGCCGCACCGCTTTCCTTTCACCCGAAGCGAGGGCGCCTGCCCAGTAATCCTCACGCACCTGAAATCCTTTTTTTGCATAGGGCTCTGCCGCCAGGAGAGCAAATGCCCGCGCGTACACTGTGGTGGGGTCCACCTGTGCGAAAATCGCAAACGGTAGCACAACGATGGCCACCAACAGCGAGGCCGTGCGGAGAAGGACCCCAAGAGCAAGCACCGCAGCTACCATTGCGTTCAAACGTTTACTGAACAGCACCATCGGGAACTTTAAGTGTTCGACTTCGAATTCGTCTTCAGGGATTTAGCAACCGAAATTAAGCGGAACCGCTCTCCCACACAAATCCGTACCTCGTTCTTGTTGTCGTCACCTGCTTCCTAAGTGATTTGTTTGTTCAGATCGCGTGTAGTTTTTTACGGAATTTTTTGGGCAGGGATTGTGCTTCCGAATCACCGTTGACGTCTGGAAGCGTTTTCCGGCAAACTGCCTGCTATGTTCGAGAAATTTCTTTGGATGCCACTCGCCTTTTGTATCCCGCTAACAACAGTTTCGGAACAGCTTGCGCCGGATAAACAAATCAATGTCCTATGGAAGGCAATCGGGCTCGATGCTGCTGCCTACCTTGGCGAGTGCTATTTCTCGCTCGTGGATGCGGAAACCATTCGGGATCCACACGCATCGGCTGACGTTCACCACCACTTGGATGTTCAAAGGCGACTTCTGCGAAATGTGATTTCCAAATGGGAAGCGATCCAAGGCGCATATCCAGATGCGAAAGACGTTTGCTCGCAATTCAAAAAGGTCGGGGCGGCACTGCTCGACCAGAATGAGGCTCTTGGAGAGTTCCTCTCGGGTGAATCGAAAAACCTGGAGAAGGTTCACGCAAGACGAGCGGTCACTAGGAAACTGCTCGTTGCGCTAACAGGTGCCGATGGGGAGGATGTCAAAGGGTTTCCGTAGGGCGCCTAAATCCGGCCGCGATGCTGCAGCATTCCGCGTTGGACATTGAGCTTAGGGAATGGGATCGCTCGGATTTTTCGGGAGCGGTTCGACCAGGGCGTCGCTGGCTCGCAGTGATTTCTAGCCGGAAAAAACAGGACGGCCTTCGAGAGTGTCGATGCTCCCAAGCGCTCCTGAGATACTGCTCAAATCTGCATCGTAAGCCGCTTAGAGCATTGGCGCGATCGCGCGGCTCTCGAACGCGCAAAGACGGGAATTCGTGAATCCGGCTCGGGAGAGAGATGAGGTTGTCGCCACGCCTCGGCGGGGCGTTCATGCTATCCGAAGTCACGCGACATGGATGGCGCACCCGCCACGGCGGGCAACCTGTGCCGTGGCTACAGGAGAACGCAGGCGGCACGCCTGCCACTACAGCAAAGGCAATAACGCGGTTCGATCGACCCGCAACGGCGGCGTTGCCAAGTTTTAAAATTTGGCTCTCTCCTTGACAACTTAGGGGAGCACGGGTAGCCTCCTAATTAACTTAGGAAGCACATGAATAACGAAGCCGAACTTCTTCCGGGCACGCTCGATCTGCTCATCTTGAAAGCGGTTTCGCTCGGTCCGCTTCATGGCTACGGCGTTCTCTTGCGCATCCAGCAGATTTCAAAAGAGGCTTTGTTCATCGAACAGGGCGCGCTTTATCCCGCATTGTTTCGTCTGGTGCGTCAGGGTCTTCTCAAAACGGAGTGGGACAAATCGGAAAACAATAGGCGGGCGAAATACTACGAGCTGACGGCGAAAGGCCGCAAACGGCTACAGGAAGAAATGGACTGGTGGAATCGCCTGTCGAAAGCAATCGCTGCGGTGTTGGCCGCGCGACCGCAGGAAACATGAGCCTGATCGCCTATTTTCGGTCGTTAGGCGTAAGATTTTTTCGTCGAGCCAGGATCGACAAAGAGCTGGAGGAGGAGCTTGGCGCGCATATTCAGCTGCGCGCGGACCGTCTTGAACGCGCCGGACTGGATCGCGCCGAGGCTGAGCGTCGCGCGCGGATCGAGTTCGGAAGCGCGGAGCGGTTTAGAGAAGAATGCCGCGACCAGCTCGGTGGGAATTTTCTCGACGCCCTCATCCAGGATGTGCGGTTCAGTTTGCGCACATTGAGGAAATCGCCTGCGTTCTTCCTGGTTGCTGTCATTACGCTGGCTTTGGGCATCGGCGCGACGGTGGCGGCGTTCTCCGTTGTCAACGCCGTTCTGCTCCGGCCTTTTGGCTTGAGCAATTCCGAAGGACTTTTGTGGATTTATTCGAAACGCCCGGACAATCCGCGCACCAATTTTTCATTGCCCGAGTACTGCGATTACCGGGACCAGAACAGATCGTTCGACGGCGTGGCCGCAATCGCATCGTTCAACCCGAGTCTGTCGGATACGGGAGAACCGGAGCGCGTGCAAGGCGTGCGAATGTCGGCAAACGTGTTTTCGATTCTCGGGTTGCGGCCGTTGATCGGCCGAACGTTGATCGCCGACGATGACAAGAACGGCGCGGAACCCATTGTTCTGCTCAGCTACGGAGTTTGGGCGCGCCGTTATGCGAAAAACCCGGATGTCGTTGGCCGTTTCATAAACGTAAATGGCGAATCGCGACGGATCGTCGGGGTTTTACCAAGTAGCTTCGCACTCCCGAATCTGGACACGGACATTGTGGTGCCGCTGCAACCGGAGTCCGATCCTCGGCGCAACGCGCGAAATTCCGTCAATTTTCTGCGCATGGTCGGACGTCTCAAGCCGCACGTCACTGCCCAGCAAGCGCACGCCGAGCTCGATTCCATCCGCCAGAATTTGCGTCGGCAGTATCCGGACACTTATACCGGAAAAATTGGCCTAACGATCGTTCCGATTACCGAAGAGATTGTCACAAACGTTCGATCGATTTTGTTGACGATCTTTTGCGCCGCCGGCGCGGTGCTCTTAATTGGTTGCACAAACCTCGCCGGGATATCGCTGTCGCGGGCGGGGGCGCGCCAACGTGAGCTGGCCGTGCGCACGGCTTTGGGTGCGACGCGCAGCAGGCTCGCGCGCCTACTGCTGGTTGAAAGCGCAATCCTCGCGGTGATCGGCGGTTCGTTAGGGCTTATTTTGGAAATATCGGGGCAGGGGGCGTTGCTTCGGCTTATGCCGACTGATTTGCCCAGGATCGACAGTTTCGCAGTTGATTGGAAAGTATTCCTGTTCGCAAGTGCTGTAACTCTGCTTGCAACGTTGGCCTGCGGGGTTACTTTCGCGCTCCGATCTTCGCGACGCGATGGTTTCGGGCGGTCGCGGCTCGGCCGGGGGCGGCGTGCAATCGCGGTTGCGACCGGTGCTAGTGGCGGGCCAGATCGCGATGGCGCTCGTGCTTCTGGCAAATGCGGGACTCTTATTTCGCAGTTTCGCGCGATTGAGCAGCGAGCAGTCGGGATTCGATTCCTCAAATGTTCTGAGCATTCGCTTTTCGCTGCCTCAGGTCAGTTACGCCGATCGCGCCAGTATCGTTCAATTCTACGAAAAGCTTCAGCCGCGTTTGGCTGCGCTCCCTGGAATTCAAAACGCCGGTCTGGTGTCGATCCTTCCGCTCGCGCCGAAAAGCATTTCGTTTATTCATTTCACGCGACCGGACCAACCGCCATCCAAACCTGAGAACACGCCCTCAACGAACTATCGCATCGTTACTCCGGATTATTTTCACGCGATGGGAATTCCGTTGTTGGAAGGCCGGCATTTCACTGAGGAAGACAATGGTGATCGCCCGCCGGTGGCGATCGTGAGCAGCGTGCTGGCGAAGAATCATTTTCCTGACCGCTCGCCGATCGGACAACGGGTGATGATCGACGACAACGATGCGGAGCCGAGGCCGGTGGAGATCGTCGGAGTAGTCGGACCGGTCAAGCAAGCCAATCTGGAAACGCCGGCGCAGCCGGACATGTATCTTCCGCTTCGACAGGTTCACAAGGATGGCGTGGCATTTCTGCGCAACAGTATTTACTGCGTAGCGAAGGCGAATCCAGAAGTCGGCGGCGATGCTTACAACGTTAGTCAGTTACGCGCTGCGATCCGAAATGTCGATCCAAGCGTTGCAGTTGGAAGCGTTCGACCAATGACCGAAGTGCTGGCCGCAGCGCTGGCATCTCGCCGGTTCAGTTTGCTATTAATTGGATCGTTTGCCGGTGCGGCGCTTTTTCTCGCCGCAGCGGGACTGTACGCGGTCATCTCCTACGGAATTCAGCAACGAACGCGCGAGATCGGCGTTCGTCTCGCGCTCGGCGCCACGCGCGGCGGTATTTTGGGAATGATTTTCAAAGAGGGCGCGCTGCTACTTGGGGCCGGAGTTGCTTCCGGTCTCGCGATTGCGCTGCTTCTGGCAAAGCTGGTAGCGAGCCAAATGTATGGCATTAGCGAGTACGATCCTGTCAGTTTCGCCATCGTTAGTCTGTTGCTTGGGGTGATTTCGTTGGTGGCTTGCTGGATCGCTTCGCGCCGCACATTGAATGTCGATCCAGTTGTAGCTCTGCGCTGCGAATAGCCTTTTCAGGAACTCCTTCCGGCCGCGACTTATTACCGTTCGCCTGAGGCAGCCAGCTTGTGGTCAAAGAATTCGGCGGTGCCGCGGTAAGCACGGACCCAATCGCTCCAGCGAAGCAGGTCGTGAATTTCGTCGGGGATGATTAGTTCCTCGAATTCTACTTTTTGAGCACGCAGTTTTTCGACAAGGTCTGTGGTTTGTTGGAACGGCACATTCCGATCGTCGTCGCCGTGGACGAACAGTACGGGCGAGCGCCAGTTCGCGATGCTTGCGACTGGCGATGATTTGAACGCGAGCTCGCGTGCTTCTTTGATGTCAGGCGCAACGTCGGCGTTCGCGGCTTCGGCCTCCGCAGCCCACATCGGCAGGAAAATCGCCCAGTCGTGCACGCCGTGGAAATCGACGCCGGCTTTGAAAATGTCGGAGTTACGCGCCAGACCCATGGCGGTCAGAAATCCGCCGTAGGATCCGCCCCAGAGACCGATCCGCTGCGGATCCACGTTGTCGAGTGTTTTCAAAAATTTTGCGCCTGCGACCACGTCCTGATATTCGGATGCGCCGCGCCACACCGATTTTGCCGGCTGTCGAAATTTTCTCCCGTACATAATGCCGAGCCGGTAATTCACCGAGAGCACGGTGTAACCTTTGCTCGCCAGATATTGATTCATCGCATAGGCGTTGTGGTAATACTGCATGTAATGGAAGCCGAGCAGCATCTGCCGGATCGGTCCGCCGTGCGTGAAGATGAGAGCAGGGCCGCGTCCCGTCTGGTTCTTGGGCGTAAACAGTTGGCCGTGAATGTCGAGACCGTCCTCGCTTTTAAACACCACTTGTTTTGGCGTGACTAACTGCTCTGCTGGGAATTCAGCGGGAATCAGATTCTTCGCTAGCAACTCGCGGCCGCTACTCGTTAGGCGATAAGGCATGGCGGGCGACGTCGCGGTTGAGCCGAGGCACAACACCGTCTTTCCGTCGCTGGTCTCGACCGGGCTCCACTCGAGCGTCTCTCCACTTGTTAGGGCCTTTGGTTCGCCGCCTGTCGCGTCGACGCGCCAGATGTGGCGGCGATCAATGTCGTTCTGATTCGAAGTGTAGAGAATGCTGCGTTTGTCTGCGCTCAACATTACGTCTTCCACATCAAAATCGCCCGGCGTCAGGAGCTGAGGAGCTCCGCCGGTAGCCGCGATCGAGTAAAGGTGGTTCCGTCCGTCTTTTTCGCTGGCGAAAATGATGTGGTCGTCATTTGTGAATTTCAGTGATTCAAACGCAAACAGCGGCAGCGAATTTTCCATTGAGTCGGCGCTTTGGAAGAGCTGACGGCCTTCGCCGCCATGTGCGTCGGCGATCCAAAGCGCCCACGGTCGCGGGAACTCAGGAATAAGCGGCCGTTTGAATTCGATTCCGGGCTGGCGAATGAACGCGACTTGTTTGCTGCCTGGCGACCAGACCGGACCAGCATCACGATTCGTGGTTGGTGCGAGATAAGTGATTTTCTTTGTCGCCAAATCGAGGACGGCGACGAACGAATGGTCCTTGCGATTCGAGCGAAACGCGATCCGTTTTCCGTCGGGTGACCAGCGTGGCGTATCGCTTTCGCCTGCTAACTCATCGAGCTGCTCCGCCTTTTTCCTTCCGTCGACCGGCGCAATCCAAAGATGTTTCTTGCCCGGCCAAACGACGTTCTTTCCATCGGGCGAAACCTGCAGGTCTTCGCAGCCTTCCTCGTTGCAGCCTATGTCACCGATTAAACGTGGTTCACCGCCGCTCACATTTACCGCCCATGCCTGCTGCTTCGGAATTTTCGTCTGGCTTTGCGGATTTGCCGACGTGCCTTCTTTGTTCGTTTCGCTGCCGCGCGCATAAACGACCGTTTTCCCGTCCGGCGTCAGCTTCAGGCTCGCGATCGCCTGCCCGTCATCGCCTTTGTAATGCGTCACCTGTCGGGGCACGAAACCCGGCGCGTCTGCTATCCAGATGTTGCGCTCGCCTTTGTTGTCGAATACCCACGCCATGCGCGGCGCATGCGACGCGCTCGTTAGGCCGTACGGAAACGGGGCACCCATTACCTGCTCCAGGGTGAACGCTTCAGCAAAACAACAAATCGGCAAAAGAACCGAAACGATAGCGACATAACGGACACTTTTCACGGCGCGCGACTTTAATCGCGCTCACGTGCACAGCAAATAATTGAATCAGTGAGGTTTTTAACGCGGCGATACCCCCAGACGGTAATGCAGTGACGATAAAAGAATTGAATGGGAGAAAACGCTTTCCCAGCCTTTCCGGCGGCGCATCAGCATCATCCAAATGTCCTG
>DATARG010000145.1:0-11663 GCA_036264275.1 Candidatus Udaeobacter sp.
TCGAGGGAACGGTCCGTTTTCTCCCGCGCCAGAGCGTATTCGAAAACGTCGTTGCACAGATCAAGTCTGGTTCGGTTGCCTATTCGCTGTTCGTTCTTGCCCGCTTGTTCGTGGAAAAACCGGGCCGCTACGAAGTTCGTCTCACGGCAAAGGCGGAAGCGCCGCTTTATCAACTTGGCGAGAATGGTGGAATCTCTGTGGACCGGGAATTCCTTGATCGAAACGCGTTCCGATTCGCCCAACGCGACTTTTACCAGGTGAATGTTGTAGAAAGCGACCCGATTAAGGGAAATTTTTCGAATGTCGCTAGGTGTCGCTTGAGTGGCACCCTTCTGGGCCCGACCAATCACCACGCGTATCAGCCGCAACTGCGAGGCTTGTATGAGCAACGTTTCAGTCGGCGTATGAGCTTTGTCGATTATCAGCGCCAAATCGAGATCGTCAGCGATCCCTCTGTGGTTGAGAGCTGGAAAGAGGAGGCTAGAAAGGTCACGACTTATACAACCTTGCGTGAACAAACGCCTCTGACGTTTTCGTCTGCTGCAGAAGCGGAACGACATTTTCGTTCGCATTATTTCCCGGCACTCGTCGTTCGTGTGGACGAAGTAACTGTCGGCGGCACGTCGAGCCGGAGTTTGCCAGACAGGATACTGAGTCGCGCGATCGAGCAAGCGTGGGTGCGCGAAACCCGCTCGCCTTCAAACATCATGCAGGAGCTGGCGAGCCGATTCCGCCAAAACGGCCTGCACATTTTCCGTCATCGGCGGGGCATGCTGTTTGTTTCGCCAATTCGCGTCCGCGCATTTATTCATGCACACGCCGGTGTGTCTCCTTTGGTGAACGCGATACTCGAAGCACTCTCGGCGACAGCGGGAATGAATCGGAAGCAGCTTTTTGAAACGTTGATTGACAACGGGGAGAGCGAAGACGCGGAGCCACGCCGACTGGCGCTCGCGTCGGACCTGCGCTGGCTGATCAACGAAGGTTACCTGATCGAGTTCAACGATGGTTCGCTTGATCGGCCACGGATGAAATCAAAGCAGCCGCAGCCCGCAGCGGGCGAGGGAGCAGCGAAGATTTTGTCCAGTGAATCAGTCGTGGGAGGCATGGAGCTGGTCCTTGCCACGTCGAGGGTGCTCGCACTTTATTCGCCGACGAGCTTCAACGAGCGTGCCGAACCGCCCGCGTCGTAACGGCCGACTTCGTTCTTCTCGTTCAAGACGAGAATGCGCGGCTTGTGCAGCGCCGCTTCCTCGGGCGTGCAGCGTGCAAAGCTCATGATGGTCACGCGGTCGCCAATTTTTCCGAGGTGCGCGGTGGCACCATTTAGTTCGATGATTCCTCGTCGCGCCGGACCGTAAATTGCGTAGGTCTCGAAGCGCTTGCCGTTATCAAGATTACCGACAAGAATTTTCTCGTACTCAAACAGGCCTGCTAGCTCGGCCAGATCGGACGAGATGGTCAGGCTGCCTTCATAATCCGGGCTTGCCCCCGTGACGGTCGCACGATGTAGCTTGGATTTGAGAAGGGAGATCTGCATTGATACCCTAAGGAGGCTGTGCCAGCCGCTGGCGCCTCGCAGAGACGCATCCTACAATTTCAGATGGCGCCGGCTTTCTTCAGCGCTTTGTAAGCGCCCTGTTTGTTGATCGTCTTGAGACCGCGCGCCGTGACGCGAACACGCACAAATTTCTTCAGCTCCGGCACCCAGATACGCTGACGCCGCAAATTTGGCAGGAAATTACGCGGCACCATCTTTGTGATATGCCGGCCGACGCCACCTTTCTTCTTCGCCAAACCGCGCCGGTGAATCACGCTGCCCCGCACTGCTCTGGATCCTGTGATATGACAAACTTTCATGGTCGCAAAAAAAGCCGCGTAACCTGCCGTCTTTGAGTGTGCAGGTCAAGCGGATCATTGCCTTGGCATTCCCTAAGGAGCAACACTCACCTCACACAGCTCGATAATCCAGTTTTAACCGTAGGCATCAGCTGAGGTTGAACGCGCTACTGCTGGCGGCGGTCAAACGCAGCTCGACCACAACCAATCGCCTTTGCACCGGCGGTCATGGCACAGAACCAATGCATAAGAATAATCATAAACTGCGGATCGGAATCGTCGGAGCCGGCAACATTGTGCGTACACGCCATTTGCCTGCTCTCAAAAAAAATCACGACGTAGAAATTGTCGCCGTTTCAAACTCCACATACGAAAGCTCGGAACGTTTCTGTCGTGAGAACTCGTTGGCAGCACTACCGATACGCGACTGGGCGGAATTGGTTGCAACGCCGGAGATTGACATCGTCTGGATCGGCACAACGCCGTACATGCATTCGGCAGTCACAATCTCTGCGCTCGAAGCGGGAAAACATGTTTTTTGCCAGGCGCGCATGTCGATGGATCTCGCCGAAGCGGAAGAAATGTTGGCCGCATCGAAGCGATACCCAGAGTTGGTGACAATGCTCTGTCCGCCGCCCTTCGGATTACGCGGCGATTTGATGGTCAAAAAACTCCTGGCCGAAAATTACATCGGCCAGCCACATCACGTGCGCCTGCAAAGTTTTCACGGTAATTACCTGGATCCCGATGCGCCGCCGCATTGGCGCCAAAAGATCGAGATTAGTGGACTCAATACTCTCACATTGGGGATTTACATTGAAGTACTGCAGCGCTGGCTTGGCGACATCACCGGTGTGTTTGCACGCGGAAAAATCGGTCAACCACTCCGGGAAGCCTACAACGTGATTGTTCCCGATTTGCTCACAGTGCTATGCAGCTTTAAAAACGGCGCGGAAGGCGTGCTTGAGTTCAGTGGAATTAATGCGCTGGCGCAAGGTGATCGGCTCGAAATTTACGGCAGCAGCGGGACGCTAACGTACGATTTCACGGCCGACGTAATGCAAACGGGAAAAGTTAATGATAACGCTTTGCACGTCGTGGATATCCCCGCCGAACTGGAAGGCGATTGGCGGGTCGAAGAAGATTTTCTTGCCGCGGTTAAGTCAAAAGGGCGCGTGCTTCCGTATCCAAATTTCGATGACGGCCTGCGTTACATGCGCGTTGTGCAAGCTGTCTCCGATTCTCGAGCGCTGAACGAGTGGGTAGCAGTCAAAAGCTAGGCTCATTTTGAATTCGCCGAAATGGCCTACGCGCGAGCGAGCGTCACTGGGCTCCGACGAGAATTCGCCTTACGACGAGAGCCCAAACCAGCAGCGTGATCAATTGGTACCACGCAAAGAAACGATCGTACCCGCGCCGGTGTATGATGAGGCCGACGGCAGCGAGTATGGCGTATTGCCCGATAAAAGGCAGATACCAAATCGGATGAAATAAGTCCTCGTGGATTCCGGTTTGCGCGATGTCGAGTAAGCACATCGCAATAAACGCAGAATAATAGCCCGACCGGTTTCGTTCGAATCGGCCCTGGTGTTCTTCCGCTTCCGACAGATCAGGTGGATAAAGAAAAACCGTGAGCATGTATAGCGTGATGGTCCAAACGATGAGCACCAGGAACTTGTCGAAGCTCCAGTTCACCTCAGTGTTCCATTTAAAAGTGACCCACCATTGCAAACTCAGCAGCAGCAGTGTTGCGAGGGTTAGGACAATGTGGACTTCGTCGAGCGGGTTCTCTTTGCGGCGATAAAATGCGCGGCCGGCTCCGGCCAGCAGATTGGTCACACCCAAACCGACGATGATTGACATCAGCGCGGCGATGAACTCGAAGCTGCTCATAAGGTTTTGACCGTTCTGCATTGCGAGTCCTCTCATAAAGATCATTGCGAGCGAAGTCGAGAAATCCCGTGACAACACCAACCAATAACTTCGCGGGATCTTTCGACGGGGCTCAGAATGGCGCGTGGATCTTAACGGGCATTCGCCAGCACCCGACCGAGCGCGTCATTCAACTCCGCCAGAGCAGTCCCTTCGACAGGATCGTTGTGATGCGCGCCGCGTAATTCGACGATGCGTTTTTCTCCAGCGTACGCTTGAACCACGAGGTGGTGAAAACGGGGCGCAACGATTTCGTCTTTTTCGGCGAGCAAAAAGATCGCCGGCGTGGGAGTCGCTCTCGCGTTTGCAATGCAGTCAAGATCTTGCGGGATCTGTAACGCCACCGGACCTGCTAACAGCCATAGATTCCACCAGCCAAATTGACGTAGAATGACTTCGCGCAACGGCGGTGGATTATGCAAAATCAATGCGGCGATTTCGGCGGGTCGGGATGCCGCCACGTGCAGCGCGGCCGCCACTCCAATACTTGTGCCGAATAATACGATCTGGGCTGTAGCGTGAGCTGTGGTCAGCGTAGGGTTCGACGACAATCCGCTGGGGACAGCGGACTCTACAGCACTCTTGCTCGTCGCGTGCCGTTGCAATTCATCAAAGGCGGCGAGCGCGGCCGGCCCGATTTTTGAAAGACGCGCTGGCCCAGTGCTGCCGCCAAAGCCGGGATAATTCATTCCCCAGATTTCCACCGCGCGATCGTTCCACATCTCGGCCTCCCTGGCAGCCCAGCGATCTGCGCGATCCGCGTTGCCGTAAAAGCGCAAGATCAAAAGATCTGCACCGCCCTGTTGACGCCCCGACTTCGATTGTGCGGTCCAGATTTCCAAATTGCCGTTCTCGAAAGGAATCGTTCTGCGAACAGCAGCCCCTGCATTGATCGGCGCCCTTGTCGGAAAAAGAATCAGATGGTCCGGCAAATGTCCGAAGAACATGACAGCAAAGTATGCGAGGCAAATTACGAACAATCTCCAAGCCTGCGGAACGATTCTTAGCCTCACACTTCTTTAGTCCACGAAACACACGAAGTACACTGAAAGAAGTCAACTAAGACAGTGATGAAAGATATTCGGATCTTCGACTGAAATCTTTCGCGTCTTTTCGAGTGTTTCGCGGGCCTTTTCTATTGATGCGGCGGTATTTTCCCTATCGTAGCGAGAAAACCCAGGACTCGCGTCTCGTACTCCCGTCGTGCTGCTCGATGCAGGTCGACGTGCCCAGCGTTAGGCACTAGCCAAACTTCTTTGGGATTTCTTGCGCGCTCAACAAGCGTGCGCGTGTCCGAGGGTCTTGTGTTTCTGTCGTTTTCGCCGCTCATGATGAACACCGGACACTCGACGTTTTCAATGTGATCGACGGGACGCAACTGCGAGGCTGAAATACCAAGCCGCCACTGTAATTGATTTAGCAGAAGTGGCGTTAGCGTTCGACCAAACGCGCCAAGGTAGTTTTCCATCCGATTGCGCGTGGCGATTTCAATCGTCGGGTAAACTCCTTCGAGAACAAGCGCGTCAATTTTTAGCGGTGGAGTTGCCAGAAGCGCAGCTACGCCACCCAATGAACTGCCGATGATCGCAACTGGAGTTGTCGGGTCGGCGTGGCGAACGAAATTTATGGCAGCAAGTACATCTCGACTCTCTTTCCAACCAAAGGTGATGTGGTCGCCCGTGGTTTCGCCGGTTGCCTGAAAATCGATCAGCAAAAATGAATAACCGGCGCCGCGCAAAAATCGCGCACGCTCGATCGTGCTCAATCGATTCGCGCGAATGCCCGGTAGAAGTAAAACAGCACCCTTCGCATTCTGGTTCGGGGACCACCAACCATGGACAGTGGCACCTGAATCGCTTGCGAACGTGGCCGGTTCAGCGTTCAAGTCGGCGGGAGGATTTCCAGTTCGCATCTGAACCGGACGCGCGAGCAACCATCCAACAGACATCGCGCAGATGATCGTAATGAGAATCAAAATCGCGCGAGCTGCAACGACTCGTTTCATCAACATCTTGTTTCAGGCGGCGGGTTGTCTGGAAGCAGTGCAGGCCCACCTTTTGGAACAACCGAGGCACGTCGGTAAGAAGTGCGAAGGCGCAAGCTTTGCGGCGCCGAGTGCATGAACATCGCGGAAGAGCAGCATGTCTTCGAATCGCTCCTCGCGCCATCGCTCATATCCGCATTGGCCTTTGAATGTTTTGGGATTTCTAAACGTGCCAAAAAGCATGTCCCATAGTGGGATGTCCGCGAAGTTGTGCGTGTGATGACGGAACTGATGATGAACCCGATGTGATTCCGGCCGTTGGAAAATAAAGCCAACCCACGAGGGTGTTTTGATATTCCAATGATAGAAGAACTCCCCGACTGCAATAAGAACGGTGTAATAACCAGCGGCCCGAACGCTGGCGCCAAACAATGGATACACAATCAAACTGCTCAGGATGGAGTTAACTAAAATTTCTACCGGGTGTTTGTAAAAGCTGGTAACGATTTCCAGGCGACGAGCCGAATGATGAATCTGGTGTAGTACTCTCCATAGAAAGGGCGATTCATGCCGATACCGATGCCACCAATAATAAACGAACGTGGAGAAGAGATAGATGATTGCAGTTGAGGACCAGTCGTTGAAGTGGTCTTTTAACCGAAGGATCGAGAGGTGATCCAGCCAGCGGTTCCAAGTCTGACCCGCAAGTACAGTAATGCCGAGCTGAATCGCGTTGATCAGGATTACTCTTGCCCACCAGGCATTAACGCGCGGCAATTTCATCGCGGGCCATAATCGTTCGGCCAAAATGCAGCCCGCAGCGATCCCGAAAATAATCAGCATGTTCATGCGCTGATAATCGCTCGACAGGTGCAGTTGTTGTTAATCGATAATCTTTGGCCGACCATCGATATAAGCGATGGTTGCCAGAGCGATACTCAGTCGATTTCCGATTTCAGAACGGAATAGCTCGTACGCGTAATCATTCTGAAACCATGGCTGTCATTGTGATTGATTCGGCAGGAAGCGCGACATGATCGCCAGCAGTACGATCACAACTAAGGCCAGGGCGCCCCAAAAAATGTAGCGAGTCGATCCGGTTAGTGTTTGGCCAACAAGCGACGGTTTCGGCGAAAGGTTTTCTTCTCTGCCCGCGGCTACGGTCCCGCGTTCCGCCTTCAGAAGTTGGCCCGCAACGAGAGCGAGATCGTAACGCGGAGCAGTTGCATCGGGATTGGCGTAGTACAGCCAAACTTGCTGCACGGGATCCGGCGTCGCTTTGAATATGACGCGCGTTGCCGGGTAGTAACCGCGAAAGTCGCGTAACTCGATTGCGGGGTTGTCGCCGTTATCTGTTTCGAGAAACAACGTATCGCTTTTTGGCCGCGCATTGAGCTCGAGAACCAGATCGCGTTTCGGAGCATCAGGCGTTTGGTCCCATGTGGCGCGACCGAGTTCGGATGCAAATTTATCGCTACGCTCGTCAGTGACTTCCTCCCACAATCGCATTTGCCGATGGAAAAGAGGCGAGGACGATGTGCAGACCAGCCGTGCGATGGGCAGTCCGGGCTGGGGCAGTTTTAGGGACCAGCGCGAAAGAGCAGGCTTCTTCGGATCATTCGCCGCGGCGGCACTAAGACTGATCGGACGCGATAGTGAGGTGCGTTCAAAAATAAATGGCAACTGATACTGGCCGCGCACAATGCGGATGTCGCGTTGGTCGGGTTGCGAACGAGCCAGCAATTCGGGATCGAGTTCGACTTGTTGCACGCCGTTTTGTGGGAGCGGTAGAGCTTTCCGGAATTTCCATTTCGCGACGTCGATTTGCGCTCCGGTCAATGTAACCGCTGTGAGTGCTTCGGGTGGTCTATAATTTGGTGTTGGAGCGAGAGCCGAAGGAACAACATCCATTGCGGTTGCATTTCTGAGTTTTCCGCTCAACGCCGAAAGATCGTATCGGGGCGCAGCGGCCTGGGTGTTGCCGCTGAGAAGTGAGTACTGACCGGGTTGGTTCGCGAAAAAGGTCAGGCGCACGAGCCGCCTGTCCGCGCGCACGGCATCAATCGAAAGTGGCGGACTATCTTCGTTTCGAATTAACACGAGTAGTTCGCGCGTTTGGATCTGCGATTCGAGCGGAATCTCCAGAAGCGCTTCGTTTTTACCGTTTACATTGACTCGATAAATCACGGCGTCGGCGATGTTTCGTTCGCGAATGCCTTCGTCTGCCACCTCGGGCACAGCGAGGGTAACAGAACGCGTAAATACAAGTTCGTTGCTGTCGATACGCAAAGATCCCAAGGTCAGATTCGCCGCGCCAAGATCGAGAGCGAGTCTTGTTGTGCCGGGACTTTCGTCTCGCGATTTGATTGTGGCCCCGACCGCTTCCGCTGGCGCGTTCCTGCGCGCCTTATGCAGTTGCGCTCCGGTGAAAGGCACCGGTTGCGACCTCAGTTCATCTACGGTGAGACGCAAGAATTGCCACGCGCCCTCAGGGAATGAAAGTCGCAGTTTCGTAGGGCCGTTCGGCGACTGAAACAGCGAATCGCCGCCAGCGAGTTTGGTCCAAGTCTTTCCATCATTCGATCCTTCGACGTCTGCTGCTTTCATCAAGTGCATCGCTGGCGTTTCGAGACTCACGCCAATGATCGGCGCGCTTGTCCCTGTTTTAAGAATTAGGTGTGTCGCGCCGTTATCGATGCTGCTTCGAAATTGGGCCGGGCGCATCTTTAATTCGGGTTCCGGAAGCAATCGCTCGATGAGATAAGGGACTTGGTTTCCTGTAGAATCTATTATGCGCAAGTCTTCAAGCCCGGGCTGCGCTGCGTCCAATGTTGCCGCCGGAACATTCACGCGGACGAGTCCCTTCGCTGGAACCTCGAGCGACTGCGTGTTACGCCATTCGTTAGGATCGGATGCCAGACATGTCTGCGCGATAACCAGGATCGTGAACGCGACAATCGCGTAGAAGTTATGGAGCAGGTGACACCACGGTATTCGTTTCATTGCTTTTCGTCGCTCCGGCGAGAAACCGCTGATACAGAAACGACGCCACAATTGCGATCACGGCGACCGCGATGAACGCGCCGATGCGATAGAGTTGATCAAGCTGAGAAAGATCGTGAAAGAAAAGTTTCGCGACAGTGATCCCAAGCAATGCCAGACCTGCGTAACGCGTCGCTGCGATTCGTTCTTGGATTCCGACAATCAGCAACAGAAGGGCGAACAATGCCCATGCAATGCTGTAGCTCATGTCGCGCGCGAAATTTCCTGAGAATTGAAACGTCAACGCGGCCACGCCGGGTGTGCTGAAGTAATCGGCGATCTCAATGTTCACGATGAAAAAGGCCAGCACAGTGCCGAGCGTGTAAAGTAAGGGCCGTACATTTTGCCCGAGTACCCGATTGCGTGGCGGCGCTAGTAACCGGGCAGCAACGAACAGGCAACCCGTCCCGATCCCGTACGTGTAAAGATACCAATTGAAAATCGGGAACCCCGCGCGCGGATGATAACTGAGCACGGCTGGATTGAGCGCGAGGCGAACGAATACGACCACGAGCAAACCGACGGCGGCTAAACGAAGCCCCGAATGGGATACCCGATGAAAGAGCCAGCAGAGCGCCGCACCTTCCAGCGCCCAACCCACTGTGATCCATTGTCGATCGAATTGGATAGGAAAAATCAGAGTGATGAAAAACAACGCAGTGCCGCCGAAGAGCGCCAGTTGCGCGTTGCGTGCCGTGCTCGCGAGCGGTGTGCGTTTCACCAGCACGAACAATCCAAGTAATGCTGGCAGTGCAAACGCGATAGGAATCAATCCAGGAACGTCGCTAGGGTACGCAGTGCGGACGAGTTGATAGATAAGATAAAAGTGCAATGGACCAGCAAGCGCTGCTGTCGCCCACGGGACGGTTTTCCCGGCAAACCGTTGATGAAAAAGAAATGGAAAGATCGTGAACAGGGAATAAAACCCGAGATACCAGATCAGCGGCAGCGTTGCGCGCGTCGGATCAAAATGTTCGAAATGCCACGCGTGCTCCAGTCCGAGCACGGAGACAAGCGCGACCGCGGGAAGCAGATCGAGCGAAAAGATCTCGCTCATGCCGAGAAGTAAAATCACGAGCAACAACCCCAGACCAAAAACAGGCGACGGATTTGTTAGCGGTAACTGGAGCATCACCATGATGAGCAGTAGAAACGGCAACGTTGCGGATAGCGCGGGGAGTTGAACCGAGAGATTCGCCGGATCGGTGATGTTACCGAACAGATTTGGCGTGCGCGTTCCCGGCGCCGCCAAACGGCGGCATGCCCAACTTACGGCAACGAAAAAGAAAATCGCAAAGCAGGCGAGTATGAGCAGCGCTGTCGGCAATCCGGTGAGCTCAGCCGGAATTCGCAGCAGCCACGCACCAACGGCGACGAGTGTGAGCGCGAGCACGGCAATGACAGGCAGCAAAGTCGCGGTCGCTATTGCCAAACCGATTGCCAGAACGTCGACGATAAACACAAACGGCCAGACTGTCAGTGAAACCTCGGTGAGCCGGAATATTGGTATCAGCACAAGCAGCAGGGCGAGCGTAGGAAAAATGTGAGTCCAACGCGGAACTTCGATTTTGTGCAGGCGTTGCAACGCAATTGGCACTGCCGCATGAAACAGTGCGAACACGAAGTAGAATCCCAGCGCGGTGTAAAGCTGACCGATCGCCAGGTAATTGCCCGTCCACGCGCCGAGAAATATGAATGCGGCGAGCCCCGCCACTGCTTGAACAAGCGTAAGCTTTCTTTCGATCAGCGTCAGTGCCAGCAAACCAAGGTCGATGACGAACAGATAACTGAACAAAAGCGCTGGCCGATGCGCGACTGCCTGGAAACCAAGCAGATAAAACGCCGAAAGCATCGCGATCGCTGCAAGACCGATCGCGCATGCAAAAAATGTGCTGTTCGCTTTTTCGGTACGCTTTGCCCATGCGGCTGCGGCGAGGAACAGCGCCTGAAACGCAACGAAGACCGCCATGAAAGTGAGGACCTTGTTACCGGCGAAATATTTTCCGTGAACAAAGAACGCGCCTACCCAGGCCAATTGCATCAACGCCGTTCCGATCGCGCCGAGGATCGCAAGCGAATTCCAGCGTTGCCGTAGCGCCAGCGCGAGCAGAGCGATGTCGAGCAACGCAATGTAACCGAAAAGGCCCAGCGGATTGTCCTGGTTCGTCGATAGCAAAATAGGCGTGAGAAATCCACCTGCGATCCCGAGCACCGCGACAGTGATCGCGTTTAGCCGCACGGAAAGCAGAAACGCAACAGCGGTGATCAAGGTCATCAGCAGAAATGTTGGAACGAGACCAAAAAACGCGAAGTGATAGTAAGCTCGACAGGCAAAGGTCACGGCGTAGAGGACCAGGATGCCGGTCGCGCAGAGGGTTTGCGCAGTGATAGCGTTTTCTTTTCGTTTCAAAAGCAAACCGCCAACAACTAGACCGGCGCCAACGACGAAGCCGATCGCAACCCGCAGCTCCGGTGGGATCAAATTGTGCTCGAACGAGTATTTCACGAAAAACGCGATGCCGAGGAAAAGCGAGAGCCCGCCGATCCAGGCGAACAATTTCGCACCCATAAATTGCTCCCAGTCGATCGGCGGTTTGGTTGGTCTGGCGAGTTGCGGCGCTTTCCGTGTCAGAAGCTCTTGTGGGATTGGCGGCGGCGGCCCTGGCGTTGCGTTGGATACTGCAATCGCAGGCATCAGTGGTGGAGCGGGTTCGGCTCTTGGCTCCGGCGCCCCCAAACGCGCCGCCGGTTGAACAGGCGAAACCGTATGCGGCCGCAGGTTCCGCAACTCGTCTTCGAGGAATGCCACTCGCTCGGCGAGATCTTGAACGACTCGCTTTGTTCTGTTTGCTTTCGCCAGCGCAAC